>REEF01000518.1 GCA_007695205.1 Planctomycetaceae bacterium | reverse complement strand
GGCGTCACCCTGCTGGCCCTGAACTTCCTGGGCGACGGACTCCGCGACGCCCTGGACCCCCGGATGAAAAACCGCTGATCCCCGTTCCGGTCATTCCTGGCCCAAAGTGCCTAACCCACCATAGAAGAACGATAGGTGGGTGGCACCTTTCTTGATCCGTCCGATCCGCCCGATCCGCCCGATCCGCCCGATCTGTCCGATCTGTCCGATGGACGCCGAAAGGTGGGTGGCACCTTTCTCCCGATTCGCCCGAACCGATAGGTGGGTGGCACCTTTTGTTTTGGATGCCACCTGGACTAATCGGGTACGGTTGTCTCATAATGGGGCTATGAAGCACTGTTCTTTGATCAGCGTTGCTGGGATCGTTACCTTGGCTTTGCTGGTGATCGTGGGCCAATGGCGGATCGCGGTCCAACAGCACAGCTTGCCGGTGACGGTGATTCATCACACGCACGGGGTGATGGGGACCGATTGCGCGATGGCGGTCGTAACGGTTCAGGCTCGCGCGGAATCTGCCAAGGCGGTGTTGGACGAAGCCGAAGCGACGCTGCGTCGTTTGGAAGCCGCCATGAGTTCCTGGCTGGACGACTCAGAGATCGCTCAATTCCACGCTGCCCCGGTGGGCGTCCAGGTTCCTTTGTCACCAGACACACTGGCGGTCTTGATCGCAGCTCGCGATGCCTACGAACGTACCGATCGCACCTTCGACGTAACCTGTCGGCCTCAATTGGATTTATGGCGTCGTGCCAGCCAGCAGAACGAGGCGCCGACCGCCGAGCAGTTGGCGGCGGCTCGAGCCGCGTCGTGTTGGAACGGAGTCCAGTTGACCAGTACGGGGATCATCAAGTTGCGGCCGGACGTGAGTCTGGATTTGGGTGGCATCGCCAAGGGTTATGCGATCGATCGTGCGCTGGAAATCCTGCAGGACGCGGGTTTCCACGGCGGTCTGGTCGATGTGGGTGGTGATCTGGCCTGCTTCGGAATGCAGTTGGGCGACCAGCCTTGGTTGGTCGACATACGAGATCCCGATGTGCCGGGCTCCCTGGTACGATTGCAGATCGTGGATCGCGCCGTAGCGACCAGCGGCGATTACGCTCGCCGTATCCAGATCGCCGACCGGTATTACAGCCACATCATCGACCCTCGCGAAGGACGCCCGACCGAGGCTGCGCGATCGGTGACGGTCGTGGCACCGACAGCGATCGTTGCGGACATTTGGGCCACGGCGCTCAGTATCCTGGGCTCCGATGGCTTGGAACGCCTGCCGGAGGATGTCGAAGCGTTGATTGTCGCCGACACCGGAGCGCAACGCCGCGTGGTTTCGACGCCCGGGTTCCGTAACCTGTTGACCTCGTCGCCTCCTGCCGATTGGCGGGTCTGGCCTGATGCCCGCGAAGACGATGCCGACGATGCTCAACAACTGGCAACTTCGTCCGACCAGGCTCGGAGGTGAGCACCCTTTGCGTGAGCGCAAGGGGGGGTCGGGAGTCGTTTTCGGGCAACGTTTTACCACATGGAAAGCGGCTTCTCCGAAAACGACTCCCGACCCCCTTCCGCCTATCCCCACCATTCGGTCTTGTCGACCGTCGTCTGGAAATCGGCTTCGACTCGCTCGGGCATCTCTTCGTCGGCGACTTTTTCCAGGTCGCTAGGGCTGGGTTTCCCGACAAAGATCAAACTTTCCCTGGGGCATTTCTCCAACGCCACGGCAAAGTCGTCTTCGTTTTGGTAGGCGTCGTAATCGATGATCGGCAAGCTGTTTTCCATCGCCATCAGATCGCTCTTCTTGGCGCACATACTGCAAGAGATGCAACCGATCGGACAGACGGCTCGAGTCGCTGCGGCGCTGTCCGGGTTACAGCACGCCACGACCAGCATCCGATCGGCTTTGAAGGGGACCATGCTGATGATGTTCCGCGGGCAGGCCGCCGCACAGGCCTTGCAGCCGATACATTGATCATAGTCCACCACGGCCACGCCATCGATGCAGTGGATGGCATCATAATCACAGGCTCGCACACAATCCCCCAGCCCCAAGCACCCGTAGGTACAACCCTGGAACCCGGCCACCAGATTAGCCGCGGCACAGGTCGGTTCGCCCAGATACAAAGGTTTTTCCCGAGGCAGACGTTGGTCGCGAGTCGCGGCGCAATGGACCACGGCGCGGTAAGGCAACGCCGCCGACGCCTCCTGGCCCGTCAGTTCGGCCAACGCTTCGATGCAACTGGTGCCGCCCGGCGCGCACAGGTTCAATGCGGCTTGGCCCTTGGCAACTGCGACCGCGTACTCGTTGCATCCCACATAGCCGCAGCCACCACAATTGGCGCCGGGCAGCGCGCGGTCGATCGCTTCGACCAAGGGATCCACGGCCACATAAAAGGCTTGATTCGCCCAGCCCAACACCAGTGCCATGGCCACGGTCAGCAGCAGCAGCAACACGGCGGACAGGGTCAACGTAAAAACAATGGTCATCGGTCCGATGCCCTCATTCGATCATCGCGTTCAGGATATTCTGGATGCCCTGGTCGACGCCGGTAAAGCCCATAAAGGCCATGGCCATGATGCCGGCCACGATCAGGGTGATCCCCGCGCCTCGCAATGGCTTGGGGATGTTGCACAGTTCGAGTTCTTCGCGGATTCCGGCCATCAAGACGATCGCCAACGTGAAACCGACTCCGCCCCCAACCGCCAACGTCAATGCCTCGGGCAGGCCCCATAACTGCGTGGGGTCCTGCAGGTTCTTCATGATCTCCAGACAGGCGAACAGGATGGCGCAATTGGTGGTGATCAACGGTAGGAAGACGCCAAACGATTTGTACAGCGGCGGGAAAAAGCGGCGGACGTACATCTCGACGAATTGCACCGACGATGCGATCACAAAGATGTACATGATATAGCTGAGCACCGACAGATCGATCTGTACTTCCGGGTCGCCGCCCGCCATACGCCAGAACCAGGCCGGCAGCGGAGCTTCCGGACGCAGGATGTAATAGGTGAATGTCCAGCTCAATAACGCGGCGATCGAGATGACGAACGTGACCGCGCAGCCCATGCCGAACGCCATGTCGATCCGCCGGGAAACGCCCAGAAACGGACAGATGCCGACAAAGTAATGCAGCACGAAGTTGTTGATCAAAGCCGCGCCGAAAAAGATCTGCACCAGCAACGCCACGTTGTCCATGCTTGTCGTCTCCTACGTCGATGTCGCTCGCCGATGCCCAATCCACTCGACCAACCCCAGCAGCAGCCCCAGCACCAGAAAAGCGCCGGGCGGCAAAACCATGATGCCCCAAGTCGGCCAGAAGGACGGCAGCACGGTCAGCCCGAACCAAGTGCCCGAACCCAAAATCTCCCGGACCGTGGCGATGCTGGCCAACGCCAAGGCGAACCCCAGCGACATGCCGACCCCATCGGCAAACGCAACTCCCACGGATTGCTTGGACGAACAGATTTCACAGCGGGAGATGATCAAGCAATTGGCGATGATCAAGGGCACGTAAGGACCCAGTTCCTTGCTCATGTCGTACAAATAGGCCGCCAGGAAACGGTCGGCGATCGTGACGAACGTGGCGATGGTCATCGTAAAGACCAAAATTCGCAGATGAGGCTTCAACAGACCGCGGATCAAACTGATCAGCAGATTGGCACAGATCAGCACGAAAGCCGTGGCCGCCGCCATGGTCAATGCCGGCTTCATCGCGCCGGTGACCGCCAGAACGGGGCACATGCCCAGCAACTGACGGTAGACGGGATTCTCCGGAATGATCCCGTTCAGGAATCGCTCCAGGGCGGTGGGGGAAGCTGCTGCCATTATTCTTATGCCTTCAAAATGTTTCCTGGCCCATACTGGTCGAAATGCCCATCAGGGGATCTCGTCGGCCGAACTCGTGCCACTCGCGGACGATACTTGCTGGTCCAGGATCGGATCACGCCACTGGTCGATGGCCTGATTGACGATATCACAAACGGCCCACGTGGAAACCGTGGCGCCGGTCAATGCCTGGACCTCGCCGGGCAAGGAAGGCGACATCTTCACGACACTCAACGGTATGTCTGCCGACTTGCCGCGAAACTGATCCAAAAACTCGGCGTCGCGGATATCGTCTCCCAGACCGGGGGTCTCTTTCTGGTCCAGGACGTAGACGCCGGTGATCGTGGTGAATTGCGGGTCCAGCCCGACCAGGATCTCGATCCTGTCCGCAAATCCCTGGCCCGCCGCGACCAGGACCCAGCCATTGTGCTGGCCTGCGGCATCGGCCGTGCGATAGATGCGTTCCATTTGCCCCCCAGGCCCGGCAATCGATAACATCTCGGTCTGCTGGATGACCGCGCCGGGGACCAGGTCCGGAATGACGTTCAACGTCTCCTGCAAGCGGTTCTCCGCAATCCGAGGCGCCAGCGAAGTATGCACGCCCGCCAACGCACCACCGTACAGGAACCCCAGCAGCAACACCAGCCAGGCCTGTTGCAGGTAATTGCGGTTTTTCTGCGTTTCCGGATCCATCATCATCCCTTCTTCGGCACGGGACCGCCCAGCGGATTGGGGATGGTCCAGCGATTCAACAGCGGGACCGTCGCATTCATCAACAAGACGGCAAACATCAGGCCCTCCGGATAACTGCTGAAGACCCGGATCACCACGACAAAGAACCCGATGCCCAACCCATACACGAATCGGCCCCAGCGAGTTACAGGGCTGGTGACCGGATCGGTGGCGATGAACACGGCGCCGAACAGCAGCGAACCGGAGATCAAATGATTCATCGGGCTCAACAACGTCTGGCCGGTCAGATGGCTCAGTTCGACACATACCAGCGAGACCAGCACCACGCCCAGCGGGATTTCCCAGGAGATCACGCGCCGCGCCAGTAGGTAGATGCCACCCAACAGGATCGCAATCGCGCTGGTTTCCCCCAACGAACCGTTCACCTGGCCGACCAACAGCGCCCAAAACCGCTCGGCCGATTCGATCTGCAAACGAGCATCACCCGCCGTGACCCGACCCGCAGCCAGATCGGCGGCGAACTGCTTGGCCAGCGACAGCGGCGTCGCCTCGGTGACCACCGTCAATTGCGATTCGACCACCACATACGCCGCCGCGCCCAACTCGCGAGCGAAACTGAGCATCACGAAGGCGCGGCCCACCATCGCCGGATTGAAAATGTTGCAGCCCAACCCGCCGAACACGGCTTTGCCCAAGCCGATCGCTGCCAGCGAACCGACCACCGCGACGTACCAGGGCGCGTTCCACGGCAACGACAGACCCAGGATCAAGCCGGTCAGCACGGCCGACCAATCGCCGACGGTCTGCGACTTGCCCGCCAAGCGGTTCAAGCCCGCTTCGGCGCCCAGGCAAACCAGGATACACAGCCCGATGCTGGTTACCGCATACCACTGAAATACATAGACGGCCACCGCCATGACCGGCAACAGCGCAATGATCACCTCGATCATCATGCGCTGCGTCGACAGGGAACGGTCCGACAAATGCGGGGAAGGAGCGATCTGCAACGACGCGACGGTCGGACTGTGCTCGACAGAATCCGGCGCGTTCGATGGCAAAGTGGAAGTACCAACACTCATAACAAGGTCGCTTCAGGATCTCTTATCCATGTTCTGAATCATCACTTTGCCCACACGGATCAACTGGACCAGCG
The DNA here is from genome assembly GCA_007695205.1 of Planctomycetaceae bacterium. GTDB lineage: Bacteria > Planctomycetota > Planctomycetia > Pirellulales > Pirellulaceae > SKKK01. The sequence goes on along the minus strand of REEF01000518.1, from coordinate 1,892 downwards.
GGATACTGGCCGGACATGTGAACGCACAACAACCGCATTCGATACACGCACCGATATGATAACGTTCCATCACCTCGCGATGCTGGGCTCGAGCTGCCAAAGCCAGCCGAGTCGGCACCAGACGCATGGGACAGACCTCGACGCACCGCCCACAACGAATGCAGGCGGTCTGCTCACTGCGATGGACGTCGTGATCGGTCAGCACGGTGATGCCGCTGGTGCCCTTGGTCACCGGGGTCGGGATCAATTCGGACTTCTCATCCGCCGAACTCAACGTGAACCCCATCATGGGCCCACCGGCAACCACGCGGATCGCATCGCCCGTCACGCCGCCACAGTAGCGGATCAATTCGCCATAGGTCGTGCCCAGCGGAGTCAGCACGTTTTTGGGCTGCCGGATTCCGGCGCCCGACACGGTCACCACTCGATGCGTCAACGGCTTGCCTCGCAGCGCCGAGCGCGCCAACGCCGCAGCCGTGGCCACGTTCACGACCACCACGCCCACCTGAAACGGCAATCCGCCGCCAGGTACCGTCCGGCCCGTAGCCGCCAATACCAACTGCCGCTCGCCGCCCTGCGGGTACTTGGTCTTCAGCACAACCACTTCCACCGCCGTGCCCGCGGCCGCCGCGCGCAACGATTCGATCGCTCGCGGCTTGTTCTCTTCGATGCAGATCAAGGCCCGCTGAGCCCCAACGGCTCGCATCGACAGCAGCGTCCCCGCGATCACCGGTTCGGGAAACTCGAACATCACCCGGTCGTCGGCGGTCAAGTACGGTTCACACTCGCAGCCGTTCATGATCACCGTGTCGATCGGGAACTTGTCATTGCGGACCAGCTTGACATGCGTCGGAAAAGCCGCGCCGCCCAACCCGACCAACCCGCCCTCGCGAGCCGCTTGGACGATGTCCTTAGGATCCAGCCGCTGGGCTTCGTCCAGTGGCCAGGGCCCTCCGTAGATGTCCGCCAGCAGTGCACTGCCCCGAAACGCCTGCTCGGCCGCCGCCTTGATCGGGATCACCGGCACGTGGCGGCCATTAGGCAGCGTGGCTACGCTTTCACGCTGAGCCACCCCGGCGATGCTAGCATGAACGGGCGCCGTGACGAACGCGTCCGAACGGCCGATCACGTCACCGACGTGGACCTCCTGACGCGGCTTGACCGTCGCCTGGCAGGTGGCCCCCAAGTGCTGTAGCAACGAAATGCGGACCTCGCGAGGTGACGGCAGCACCTCGATCGCCGCGTCGGCAGCCAGTTCTTTTTCCTCGGGCGGGTGGATACCGCCCACAAAGGTGCCCACCGAGGATCGTGCACCAAACCAACTCGTGATATTCATCATGCGATGGACTCCCGCCCGCCAAACACCCTGGCGAACCATCCGGCGGCGACCAGACCGATCACCAGACCTACGAGCGTGCCCGCCAGTTGCCTGTTAGCCCCACCCCCACAGCAAAGGGCACCGAGGATCGCACATGCTAGCGGTAGGAGAAAAAAGACGACCGACGCCAGAGAAAACCGCCAGCCGTGCAAGACCTGCTGCTGATCCGACGGCGCAAGAGAACACGGACCACCCGCGCAGCCACTACATTGATTGCGGACATCTGCCGCCGTTTCTCGATTGGACGGACCCAAATTCGAAGTCAACCCTCTGCCTCACAGCACAGCTTAGCATCGGTCCTGCCCGAACCATGCCGGACGACCTAAACCGGTATTGTTGCATCGGCTACGGAAGCAAGTCAAGTGCAACGGATTTTGCCGAATGTAGGGCTTATTCCGGCATAAAACTCCAGACCACCGTGGCCTGACGGACCCGTCTGACCTGTCTGACCTGTCTGACCTGTCTGATTGATATCGATAGGTGGGTGGCACCTTTCGCACGCTGAAGGCGTGGT
>REEF01000678.1 GCA_007695205.1 Planctomycetaceae bacterium | reverse complement strand
TGTTGTCCGAAAACGACCCCCGACCTCATTGGCTGCGCCACGTCTAGATTACCTGACCGGGCGGCCTGAATCAATCATGGTTGCTTGACTTGGGGGAACCTGCGACAATCGGATCGGGATACCGGTGAATTGCAGCGAACCGTCGCATGCGCGGTCTATTGCGGTTTTTGTTTTGGAGTGATGCCGATGAAGAAGAAGCGACATGGGCTGGTGGCCATCCTTGTTGGGGTTTGCTGTCTGACGGCTTTCGCCCCGGCGGCCGAACTGGTCGTCGCGCTGGACGATGCGCTGGACGATGCGATCGGGCCTCGCGGCGGCTTGATTGTCGAAATACCGCTGATCGATTCCTCGCAAACCATGCGTTTGGCCCAGCCGGATGCGGTGGTTGTCCAAACCCTGCATCTGGACGCTCAGCAGGTAGCTGGCGCACGGACAGAACTGCAAGCGGCGGGTGTGTACGGAAGAATTACTGCGGCGACGTTCGACGGACGCAGCCTTCCCTACGCCGACAATCTGGTCAACTTGATCGTGGTACACGAAGCCGAAGCCGAGCGTCTGGGGATCGAGATCCCGCGTGAGGAACTGCTGCGAGTGTTAGCGCCTGGAGGGGCCGTCTGCTGGTGGACGGATAGTTCGACGGCATCGCCCAAGATCCTCCACAAACCTTGGCCTGACGACATCGCGCCCTGGACGCATTTCCTGGGCAGCGCGGCGGGAAATGCCGTCGCAGCGGACCAGCAAGTGGCACCGGCCAATGCACTGCAGTGGGTGACCGAGCCGATGTACTGTCGAAGTCACGAGATCGACTCGAGCCTGCCGGCCATGGTCTCGGCCGATGGGCGGCTGTTTTACATTTTGGACGAGGGACCGATCGGGGTGACCGACCCTCGTTTCCCACCACGTTGGTCGCTGTTGGCTCGCGATGCGTTCAACGGCGTGTTGTTGTGGAAACTTCCGCTGGAATCCTGGGGCTGGCAGCAGTGGAACCCGGACATCGCCGAAGCCGATTGGCGGTTGCTGCGAGGGCAGCGGGGCCGATTTCCCCGCGAAGTACCGCGACGTCTGGTCGCCGTGGGCAACCGCGTCTACGTCACGCTGGGCTTTGACGATGCGCCGATCAGCATCCTGGATGCGGCCACCGGCCAGGTGTTGGTCGAGTGTCCGGAGACGGAGGGTACGCAGGAGTTGATCGTCGACCAGGGCACGATCTTCGCTCGTATCCAATTATCCGCGAGCCAGGCGGCCGCGCGTCGCGGCGAAAAGCCGACGACCCGATTGGCAGCCGTCGACGCCGAGACCGGCGAGACGCGTTGGTCGCGGAACGTCGGCAACATCAACCGCATGACGCTGACCGCTGCTGGCGGGGCCGTGGTCCATCAGCGCGGGCCGAATCTGTTGTGCTACGATGCGGACAACGGGGATCTGAAGTGGCAGGTGGCTTGCCCGCCCAGTGAGATCGTGGTCATCCACGAGGATGTGGTGTTGGTGACGAGCAAGGCGGGGACCCGTGCCTTTGCATTGCAGGATGGCCAGCCGCTGTGGGAAGGCCCCCCCACGGGACGCGATCTGCTGGTAATCGAGGATCTGGTTTGGCGGATCGAGGAAACCGAGGGGATCTTGCAACGCCGTCGAGAGGTCTGGCCGACGCTGTCGCGTCGCGCCGGAGCACGCTTGTCCGGCTACGATTTCCGGACCGGCCAGCGGCAGCGATCGATCGAAGTGCCCAACGCCATGTCGCCGGGCCATCATCTGCGATGCTACCGCAGCAAGGCCACCGAACGGTTCATCATCTATCCGAAGCGAGGCGCGGAGTTTCTCGATCTGCAGGGCGACGCCCATCGGCGACACGACTGGCTGCGAGGCTCGTGCCAGTACGGCATCCTGCCGTGCAACGGTCTGTTGTACACGCCGCCCGACCAGTGCTTCTGTTATCCGGGCGCGAAGATGAACGGTCTGGTCGCGACCAGCGGCGTCGATACATCAGGAACATCGCCGCCGATCCTGCCTGACCAGGCCGACGCCGACGTTCGTTTGATTCGTGGGCCTGCCTACGACCGGCCGATCGAATCGTCCGCCGATCCCGCTGACTGGACAGGATATCGAGCCGATGCGCGGCGAAGCGGTTCGAATCGACTCGCGGAGCTCGGTGACGATCTGAGCCTGCAGTGGGAAGTATCGCTGGACGGAAAATTGACGCAACCCGTCATCGTCGGCGGGCACGTCTATGTGGCGGCCGTCGACCGGCACAGCGTCCATGCCTTGCGTGCCGACAACGGTCAGACAGTCTGGGAGTTCACCGCTGGCGGGCGAGTCAACAGTTCGCCCACTTACCACGAAGGTTACCTGCTGTTTGGCGCAAACGACGGCCACGTCTACTGCCTGGACGCTGCGACGGGCGATCTGGTGTGGCAGTTCCGAGCGGCTCCGTTGCCCCGGCAGATCATGGCGTTCGGTCAAGTCGAATCGCCATGGCCCGTCCATGGCTCGGTACTGGTCTTGGAATCGCTTGTCTACGCGGTCGCCGGGCGCTCGACGCTGATCGACGACGGAGCTCACTTTTACGCACTGCGACCGGATACCGGCCAGATGGTGCATTATACTCACGTCCATCATCCACCACCCGATCCCCAGCAGGATATCGGCGAACATTTTGCGATGGATGGTTCGAACATCGATCTGCTGACCACCGATGGCACGCACGTGTTCTGCATGCAAGAGATGTTTGACGCGCAACTGAATCGGATCGAGGTGCCATGGAACACTCGCTACGGCGACCGTTATCTGGGCGAGGATCATCTGATGGCCACCGGAGGCATCCTGGACGACAGCGGGTTCAATCGGCTGTTCTGGACCTACGGCAATCGCTGGCCCGGATTCTACATGATGCTGATGGCACCTCGCTCGGGCAACCTGCTGGTCTTCGACCAACATCACACTTGGGCGACCAAGTGGTTCGTCGAACGCAATATCCACAGCCCGCTGTTCTTTCCTCAGACAACGGGCTACCTGCTGTTCTGCGACCGCAACGCGACCGAGCCCTTCCTGGTCGGCGACCCGGATGCCTCAGACCCGATCCCTTGGTTGCCCGAAACCAAGATGGAGCCTTACGAGTACGATGGGCATCGGATCACCAACCGCTACGACAATTTTTCGGTCGAGGTCGACAAAGGCGCCGGGTTCACGCGTGGGACACCGCCCGAATGGGAAGGATATGTACCGGTGCGTATCGAAGCGATGGCGGTGGCCCGCGACGTGTTGCTGGCCGCCGGGACTCCGGACATCTTTGACCCGGACGACCCGCTGGGCGCTCTGGAAGGTCGACATGGCGGTGTCTTGCTGGTGATCGATGCCCAGACCGGCAAGCAACGTGCCGAGATTGCCCTGCGTGAAGCGCCGCGATTCGACGGCATGTCGGTCGCTGGGCCACGCATGTTCCTGATCAGCCGCGAGGGGACATTAAGCGCCTGGCAGTGATGATGTTTTCAATGGTACCATGAGCAAATGAAATCAGCCCTCGACCGGGCAAGGCGAGGGCTGCGGAGGATCATCAGGTTGGCGACTTCCGCCGTTCATGCGGTGCACTGAGGCTGGGCGGTTCGGCGACGTTCGTTGCGGCAACGAAGCAAATGGAAGATGCGTTTGGCGACCCGATTCACCGCTGTCTCGACTCGGCTGTCGCGACGTCCGATCGTCAACGATCGGCCGCTGCGCAGATGCACCCGAGCGAGGCAATGCACACGGCTATCAGTTGGATCATCTCTGTCCCTCGACAACTGGACGTCGACAGAATCGATGGCCGATCGGTACGGATAGACCGCGAACCGGAAATGCTGCTCGATCAACATCTTCAACGACGGTGGTAGATCACGCCCATGTACTTTCAGATGCACTTGCATGGTTTCGTTCCCTGGGATTTGCGGTTTCATTACACGCCCTACCTTTTTATGGTTGCTGAGCCTCCACGACAAATAGAATTTTTCGATTGCCAGAAACGTCTTTGCCTAATCTCTGTCAGAAAAGGGGTCTGACCCTTTGGAGCGCATGCTGAAAACCCCGGAATACTGTGTGCCCGGAGAGGGTCAGACCCCTTTTCTGACAGAGCCTAATCTTCGAGCGAATCCTTGGCGTCAAGGGTTTCCGGGACTTCTACCGGGAAAAGGTCGCCGCGCGCGGTCTTCGAGATCGCCACCACGGCGGGGTGTTTCAATCGCCGTTCGACGGTGATTGCAAAGCACTGAAAGCGGATGTCTTCGATCAGACCGATTCGCTGCACCCGGTACTGTCTTTTTAGTTCCGCGTCCACCGCGACAGGCACGGGGAACAAACCCATGCCCGCTTGGCCAAACGCCTTCATCAGACCGCTGTCGGCAAACTCACCCACTAATTTTGGCCGGATATCCAGTTGGTCGAACCATCGCTCCAGGTCCCGGCGCAGGGACGTGCCGACCGTTGGCAACAACCACGGGGCACCCGTCGTGGATCGCGGAAAGTCGTCTCCATACTTCTCGGCTAAGTCGGCGGTTCCGTAAATCGCCACCTCGCACGAACCCAGCAGATGGTTGAAGACGCGAACGCGAGCATGGCCCGTGGCCGCCGTGTCCGAGAGGACGACATCCAGTTTGAACAGCGCCAGATCGGCTAACAAAGCGTCCAGCTTGCCATCATGACAAACCAACTCCATCGGCTCTTCCAGATAACAGGTCGGTTCCAGCAGCCGGTGTACGGCCAGCTTGGGAAGCACATCGGCCACCCCGACGGTGAACTGCATCGGTCGACCCGTCGGCCGTCCTTTGATCGCCTCGATCATCTCTCGACCGATCGTGAAGATCTCGTCCGCGTAGCGGAACAGCATGCGGCCTTCTTCTGTCATCTCCAAACCTCGACCAATTCGCCGGAACAGCTTGGTCTTCAACGATTTTTCGAGCTTCGCGATCTGGCCGCTGATCGTCGGCTGGGATAGTTGCAGTTCCTCACACGCCCGCACGATGCTGCCTTCGCGTGCGACAACCCAGAAGTACATCAGATGATGGTAGTTGATCCAGTCCACGTTTCTTCCCTCGCATCGTTCGGAAATGTCTGCCCTGCGCAAAATCAATCGATAAAAGCGATATCAGACACCGAAATATTGCATTTGTCAATACCTTAGGCATCCCTACGATCTTGGTGTCCATCAGGATCAGCCGATCGCCACGCGGTCCGATCGCAGACGCGAATTAGATATGTGGGTGGCACCTTTTTAACCGCTTCGCGACTGGGACGCACATCGCCAGAGAAAAATGCCTGTCCTTTTCTGCTTTTCTGACAGAGCTTAGACGCGCAGCCACAGGGTCCAGCGGCGGATGTTGGAATAGATTCCGGTCGGGCCTACTTCCTCCATTTCCAGGCTGATCGCCACGGCGCCGTCGTCAGCACGAGCCAATTCGTTCAGCGCTGCCATGACATCGGAGAACCGTCCCTGGAAACGGAGCCGTCGCAGGCGGTCCTCTGGCGCGCTGGCGGTCGGAACGCGGACCGCGGTGGCAGCACGGGCTCGCGCCGTGCGAGTTCGCGCGGTGGGTTGAGGCGGGGCGATCGATTCCTGCAGCGTACGGAAGGCCTGTTCCAACGATCCGGCCATGCCCGCCGCTTCCTGGCCTCGCGCGGGTAATTCTTCTTCCAACGTGATGCGGTGGCGGTGCAATAGCCCGACCAGTTGGTCCATCACGTCGATATCACGACGGCGCGCGGTCAGGGCGCCCGTGAGTTCATCGGCTTGTTGACGCAGCAGGGTACGACGCTGCTCGGCGGCTTCCATGCGGCGCCGCAGATCGTCCCGTCGCATCTCCTGCTGCCAGATCTGTTGCGTGGTCACGGCCGAAGCCGCATCCTGCTCCATCTCGGCCAATTGGTCCTGGGCGGCCGTCAGGCGGCTGTGAGTTCGCGCGCCGTACGCCCAGGCATAGATGGTAAACACCAGGATGGCCGGAAAGATGGGCAACAGCAGTTTTTCGCGTTCGGTCAAGTTCATTCGGATACCTCCTGCTGCTCTTTCGGCGCATCAGCGGGGTCAACTGTTTCTTTCGCCGCTTCGGGTGGTTCCGGGACCTGGCCGAATTGAGACATATCCTGGATCAACAATTCGAACAGGTAGGGGCTGCCGTCGTCCATCACAAAACGGGCCTCCTTGTCCGGCGCCGAAACTCGCAGTCCCAGCGGTTGCAGTTCGGTGGCCAACCGCGCGGCCAATTGGTTTGCCGTTTCGGGCCGACGGCTGATCCCACGGATGCGGATGCCCTCGCGTCGCGTGTCGATGGCTTGGATCACCAGCCGATTCGGATCGCTGGCCGCCAAGGCGGTCAACAGTTGCCCCATCCGCCGCCGATTCCAATCCATGGCCCGTAAACACGCATCGACGCTGGCCTGCATCCGGTCGACTTGGTTGTTCAACGTGGTTAACTGGCGTTCCAGGTCATCGGCTTCGGCCTGAGCTTGCGCCAGTTCTTCGGCAGGCTGTCTTAATTCGGCCACGCGTTGGTTGGCCGCTTGCGCCGCGGCTTCGCTCCAATGGTAATGCCCTACGCAAAGGATCAGCATGGCGACACCGATCATGCCGGCAATGGCCAGCCGGGTCGAGTTGGCCATGGTCTTGGGGGCCGGTCGCAGGATCGGCACCTCGGCTCGCCGTTCCAAAGCGTGCTGGGCCCAGCCTGACATCCAGCGGCGGATAACAGCTTCGTCAGCCAAATCGTGCTGGGCCCCGTCGGCTTGCTCCATGCCGAACCCGATGGCTCGATCGGATCCCACCAGCGTCTCGCACAGCTCGGGCGGATCGAACTGGCCAAACCAGTACTCGGCGTCCTGCTGCCAGGTCAGCGATTGGGGGTTGGTGTTGATGACATGCGTGTGCAGCGGGCCGCGTCCGTCACGGCGCAGACAAACCACCGAGTCCGGCCACAATTCGACTCGCTGCCAACTGGCCGGAGCCTGGTCGTGAATCGCCACCGGCAGACCGGCGGGATGGGCGATCCCGATCAGACTGCCACCCGCTTCGCTGACCACGTACTCCAGCATTTCGCGTTGCGAGGCGGCGATCTGGGTGAACCAGAATTGCGGCTCGTCCGCAGTGCGTGGCAACGGCAGACTGGTCGCCAGCGAATCGAACGCGCTGACCCCCGAAAACGGCTCGGCTTCGAACGCCAACGCCGCCGCAACCTCCTCCTCGGCCATCCCCGCCGCTGCGCCCGCCGCCATCGATAGCGTCTGCGTCCAAGCCTCGGTGGTCAGCAATAAAACTCGTTTCGGCCTGCTGGCATTCAACCGCAAAGCCAGCTCGACCAACGAAGGCAGATCGTCCACCGCCGGTCGCGGCTGCGAGACCAACTGGCAATCGGGGGCCCGCCCGCCCAGCCGCAGATCGGCACGGACCAGGCGTTCGGCAGTGATTAGTAGGATGGTAAGGGGTTTAGGCATTGGTCAGTGGTCAGTGGTCATTGGTCAGTGGTCAGTGGTCAGTGGTCAGTTGGGGAAGGGGGCGGGAGTCGTTTTCGGGCAAGCCGTCTGCGTAGTGCAAAG
>REEF01000232.1 GCA_007695205.1 Planctomycetaceae bacterium | reverse complement strand
TCGGGCGACGATTTCGACATCGCCCGCTGGACCCTGCCCGAGTGGCCCCCGTTGCCGGACCAGCCGGGCGAGATGGCCGAAGCCCGCTTTGGCAGCCCGCACGCCGTCTGCCATTTCGTCTTCTGCGACGGCTCGGTGCGAGCGATCCATTTCACCATCGACGCCGAAACCCACCGCCGCCTGGGCCACCGCGCCGACGGCCAGCCGCTGGGAGACTTCTGATGTACAGGATGTGTGAAGCAAATCCAGATCCCGCTGAGATGGAAACGGCTTTGGCGTTGCTGTACGACGGATCGAGCCCCACGCTGCGAACGATCGCCAACCATTGGATTCGACGGTGCGGAATCGGCGATCGCGTCGCCCCCGACGATCTTCTGGGCACGGCGATGCTTGCCCTGCTGCGTAACCCCATGCGAATCGAGCAATTGGAACTCCCCGAAATGACAGCTTACCTCTCAACCGTCCTGAAGAACCAGGCGATTATGATCTTGCGCAAGAAGCAGGCAGAGCAGCGGGCCCTGCAGACGAAGACCGCGCGGCTGCGCCAGACGATGGCGTGCTCTCAGGAAGCAGATCCGGCAGCAACGATCTGCTGGAACGAACGCTTGGACGCCATCTACGAGCAATTGACCGGCGAGGAACGGATGCTCGGCATGTACCGCCGCGCCGATTACTCCTGGTCCGAAATCGCCCGCCTGATGAACAGCTCCCCCGCCCGTTTGCGAAAACGCTTCGAACGCGCCATCCGCCGCACGACAGGACTGCTGACGTCCTAGATTTCCCCTTTTTCTTGCTGTTGCTTCTGCTTCAAGAACTCGACATCCAGGGTTTTGGCGAACGCGGCGCAAGACAGTGCGAGATATCGAACATCACTCGGCCTGGACATCGGAGCCAAAGCCCGACCTCGGCGACGCCCGCCCGGATGCGCGACAACTGGGGGTTGCACATCGAGCGCTGTGGAAGCGTTTCACGTCCTCCGCGGAGATGTGGTAGACATAGGCCGTGTAACCGACCATGGCAACCGGCTCGAACTCCAGAAAGTAGGCATAGTGCTCGTCCGATCGGCGGAGATGATGGACGAACACAACGTACCATCCCGGACGAGGGCCCAGCCCCGCCGGATCCTTCCCCGTCCCGGGCGGGGGCAATTTCTGTCCCTGAAAACGCGGTCCCGCCGCGTGCAAAAGCGATTGGGGCAGACTATAGGCTACGCCCGACAGTTGCACCTGCGGATGATCATCCAGCCAGCGTTTCAACGGCAACAAATCCTGGCCCCAGTCGATGTTGCTGTGCAGCAGGTGAGCGTGGCCGTTGCTCGCGCCCCCAGCCAACTCGTTGAAATACGCGTGGCTATGCGGGCAATGCATCAGGCTGCTGCTGATCGACCATGCCAACGCCCCGGCAGCAAGCCACGCGGTCCACCAGGCCCGCAAGGCGACGGATCGCGCCACCTTGCTAATCCACACGAAGACGAAAGGCAGCGCAGGCAGTACATACCGCAGGTGATGGTTGAATCCAGTTTGCGAACTGACCAGTACCAGCACCACTAGCGCGGGAGACAGCAACATCAATTCGTCGCGCCACGGCCTGTTGACGTCGCGCATACGGAACGTTGTGACGGCTGCGATCAACAGCAGAGCCCACGTTCCCAGCGGTTCTTTCACCAGAAGCGCGTAGATGTAGTAGTACCACCAGCCGCCGGCCTTCCACTGCCCGCGAAGATAAGACCCGTGCCCCCGTTCAAACTCATGCTTCTGCTCGTCGATTCCCAACGCGTATTGGGCGGGCACCGGTACGGGAAACGCCGCCAGCAAGCTGTGTGCAAAACGGCTACCGCGTTCCGGGCTGCCTGCCTCGTCACCGGGGCCTCGAAGGACGCGACTGGTGAACGGATAGTCGCCCAGTCGCTGAAAGGACTCGTGGAAGCCATACCCCGCGTTGATCATGTACAAACATAAGAGGCCCATCCCCGCTAGCTGGAGAGCCTCGCGTGTCCAGTCCGGGCGGGCGAATAGGGATTTCCGCGATGCGGAACGCCGGCGGCAGACGGCCCAGAGGACGATCCACAGGGGAGGCAGGACCACCCATGTGAATTTCGTAAGCTGCGCCAATCCCAATAACAGCCCGGCAACGGTGGCGCGGTGCCAAGAGGGCGCCCTGATCCAACGCCAGAAACTCCAGTGAGCGGCGATACCGATCGCTGCAGCACCAGTGTCCGGGGTGATCATCTGGGCGTTGGCCAGAACCAAGGGACTGAAACACCATAGCGAGGCCGCCAAGAGCCCCGACAGGGGGCCGTAAAGACGCGTTGCCCAGGCGAAACACACCCAACCCGCCAGCAGCGTCAACGGGATACACGCCCAGCGAGCGATTGTGATGTATTGGCAACTACGTTCGAACGAATGCTCGAGCATCGCCAGTCCGACATCGAACTCCTGGCCGCTGTGCGGGCTGGCGAACGCGTCTTGCCAGTCGATTTCCGGTGGACGTATCAGCAGAGGCACGGTTGCAACCATGCGTACTAGTGGCGGATTGACGCGGTAGAGTCGAAAGTCACCGTAGGTCCAATGGCTCAGTCCAGCCGGCAGGTGCCCGATCTCGTCCCACCCGGGACTATGCACCCACGCCCCATGCAACACCAATCCGGCATGCAGCGAAAGAACCCCCAGTAGAGCCCAGCGGATCACTGGCACGCTTGCCCCCGCGCACGGGTGACCGGCCCGCTTCGCCGGATCGTCCGCTGGCCTGATCACACGGACAACCTCCTCGACACGATCCAATGCGCGCCATAAGCAGCCAGCAGAGCCAGTGCAGTCACGGCGAAAGCGACGATCAGCCGGCGCGGGCCGGGACCATGAGCGGCGACGCCAGACTGCTGGCGCGGCGGCCTGATCCAACGCGGGTTTTCCAGGCACAGATACTGCACCGGGACATCCTCCGGCAAATCAAACGTCGTCCACGAGAACGTGTCCGCATCCACCGGCTGGTTGATCTCCCCCCAACGAAACGTGTAGCTTGTCTGTGACGCGCGTTCACCCCCGTAACGCACTTCATGGGATACCGGGACCCACACTCCATCTCTCTGCTCCCAGTTCGCCGTCTTTTCGTAGACCAGAAACCAAGCCTCCGGATCATCCTGCAGCACCCTCAGCATTTCGTCTCCCTGCTTGATTTGTTCCGCCACGCCCTCCGGAACCGGACCGTCCCCGAGTTCTGCGATCATTTGGGCCCGTTTTTCCAAAAAGCTCTTGTTCGGCCGGTCTTCGCATAGGAGGCTTATGGGAGTGAATCCGGACTTCACGTCCACGCAGAGATTCCACCTGTTGTCGAAATACTCAGTCGGTATTGTCCAGCGCAACACCCATATCGGGTCGTCTTCCATCGTCACGTCACTACCGATAAGCGTTGATAGACGCTCCAGCCGCTCGAATTGGTGCTTAAGCGATTGGCCGTCCTGTATCGAAAGCGGATCGTACAGCACAACACCCCGGATATCGAAGTATTGTGCGATTCGCCGATGCTCTTCATCCAATTCCTTTGGGTCGACGGTGATCAGGTTGTTTTCGGAGTGCCAAAAGCTGATCAGCGCACCATCGTACGCCAATTTCAAACTGTGCATTCCCAGCATTGTTTCGGCGGCAGCGTGGCCATCACCTGTTTCTTCGATCGTATCCGGGTTGACCACCCACCCCGGTCTCGTCAGTTCGTAGCGAACCTTGTCCCCGTCGATAACGAGCGTACCCTGAGAGCGCATTTCCTCCCCATCCTCGGCACGCCGAATGGCTTCCAAGCTGCAGATCCCCGACGCGAGACGATCGCGTTCGCGTCTCATCCCCGCCAAAACGAACTCGAAGGCGCCAGGGCCACCCTGCTGCTCCTGCACCTCGGCAGCGAATACTCGCTCATACGGAGCGGAAGCCGCAATCACGGTGTTCACCAACGCCAGCATCACGGCACACCGGCGGTCAATCCAGCTCGTCATCCCAACGACTCCAGTTTTACACAACCGAGAAAGGGACTGCGATACCATCTACGTCCCCCAGCAATACTTTCCTTTCAAAACCCAGCCTTGCCAGCCGACAGGACTTCCTAAAGGAGAAGCGTCGTCGTCCTGAGCGCAGTAATACTTTCCGAACTTGAGGGGATCGTTCCCTTGGTAGACGGTGCACTTTGTAACCTTGTCGCACGGAAACGCCTGATAGCACCATATCGTTTGGCCCGGGTCGAAAGCAACCCTGCCCTGCTCGTTCAGCCCCGCCCGCCTCCTGCTTTCCGTGCGCGTCGTTGGAGGGTTGATGCGCCGACTTTCATTCTCCTGACAATAATGCCCCACACCCCAAAAACTAGGCGTGCACTGTTTGTCTGAGCAAGGGGTACAAGGGGCGAATTGACTGCAGTAACGCCACTCGAACGTCCAACAATCCACTGAAAGGGCTGTTGTCGGAGGCTGCGGGTTGTTGAACGCTAAACTGGAAGAAACTGTGATCGTGAGAAGCAGCGCAACCCACCACCGACTTGGCTTGTTGACCGTACACATGTCTTTTCTCCTGGTTAGCTTACGTGAAGTTAGGTTAGGTACAATTCCACAATTCTCAGCCAGAAAGGCTACTTGATAAAGGCACTAACTGGAAATGAGCAAATTATCTGATCGTCGGCATGAAGGATTTCGACGCGACCGCCAATCAGCCCAGTGAAGCAAGGATCGCTTATGTCGATACCAACGTCAAGCGTGAGCACATCCTTCTGGGCCGTGACCAAAGGACCCACGTAGAATGATGGCGGGAGATCATGCCTCACCCGCAGAGCGGACAGATCTAATGCAGATCGGTCCCTCTTATTCTCCCGAAGCTGGACGCCGATCCGGTGCGTGGCTCCACTCGGAACAACCCCGAAGAAGACATCTCTCGGCTCGGCCGCGTAACGCCACTCGAGTACCGCCACACACGGGACCCGGACAACCCTTCCCTCGTTCTCATCCCAGCGGACCAAGAACTCGCCGTGATACCGCTTGTGCTCTGCTGTCGCAGGGGGCGCAAAGCGGAGGCGGTAGGTTAGGTGCGTCCCGCACGTGGATGCCTCTTCCCCTACAATACTTGCGTAATCGAGTTGTATTTTCGCAGTTCTTTCTGATCTCGGCCAAACTTCTTTGGTACGAATGCTGACCTCAATCTCTGGCTGCTCCCCTACCAGTACCGTCGAGAAGTCGACATGATCTGGGGCGACATTCGCCCACTGGTGAACCGTCCCTTTGATCAATACAAACGTTGGAGGCACCTCCTGCTCATACTCGACCAGAAGTTCATGCCGAACTGATCCCACAATAGCAGGGACAGCGTATTCAACCTCCAATTCTGCTCGCTCGCCCGGCGCGATGAAATCGCGCGTCACCTGTTGGACTCCACAGGCGCAGTCTCGCCGAACCGATTTGATCCTCAAAGGAATCTTGGTCGTGTTCGGCAGGAGCACCGTCGCACGAACCTTCGTACCGGCAACAAGGTTGCCCATGTCGTGCTCGATAATCCCCACCTGCGTGGTACCCTCGTGACCTACGAGACTCACCAAGAGGAATCCGCGAAGGCTCCAGCCGACCACGGCACAGGCGACAACAAGCGCCATCCATCGGAGTATAGGCGTGGTCTTCTGAAAGGAACAATTGGCCATCACAGTTTTACAGTCACGATAGGGCTACGGCGTTCGGTCACGTCCCATACAAGAGAATTATCGGTTCTCTACGAATGGTGCGGAGTATGCCCGCATCGGCCAGGCGCTCACCCCGAAACGTTTGATTTCTATGACAACATTGCTTGACGAAAGCCGATGTGACAGCCAGCGAAAAAAAGAACTAGAAAAATGGTACCCTGGGGGCGACTTGTACGCCCGTCGGGCGGGGCCCGTTCTTCTTTGAAATATCGAACCTCCCTATTTGGAGGAACTGCATTCCCCTCGATTAACGCATAGCCCTCATCGAAATCGCTTTCACAGGGGGACACAAGGGTACGATTCACGATTTTGGCGATTCCCACCGATGGAGATGCTACGAGTGACGAAGCTCGCTGTATCCCTCCTACAAAGATTGGGGTTTGCGTCGCCGGAAGTAGCTATTCTCCCGCACAGCCTCAAGAACCAAGCGATTGGGGGGCCTGCGCAAAACGCGGGCGAAGCGGCGGGCGTTAGGGAGCAGGACTGGGCGACTGCGGCGTGCTGGGGATGCTCCGAGAAACCGTGATCCGGCGGCAACGCTTGGCTGGAACGAACGCTTGGACGCCATCTACGAGCAACTGACCGGCGAGGAGCGGATGCTCGGCATGTACCGCCGCGCCGGCTACCCCTGGTCCGAAATCGCCGGCCTGATGAACAGCTCCCCGGCCCGTTTGCGAAAACGCTTCGAACGCGCCATCCGCCGGACGAAAGGACTGCTGGAGCCATGATTACAAGCCAGAGATCGTCCCGCCGATTCCAATCGGACCAACAAACGACTGCCTGCACAGAGCGGCGGCCCCATGTGATCGCGTTTTTCTCCCTATTTTTGCCATTTCTTGTCACATCGAGGCTTGAAAAGCAATATGTTAATAGCTTTGTTACGGCAGTAAACCGTGGAGCCCTACACTGTAGATGTCGGCGGCCGTGCCATACGTTATCGAATCCGGGATTCTCATTATGCCTTCATTGCCCCCGAGGCTCAGTCTCCACTTCGTTTTGGCGGGTGCGACCATTGTCTTGGTTTCCGGGTGCGGAAACGAGAATGCGGAAGTTCGTGAGTCTGCCGTCACCCTTGTTTCTCCCATCGTTCTATCCACCGAACTTGCACCGGTCATCACCGATGATACGCGTGAGGTTATTGCCCGGATTTCAGTTAGGAACCCAACTTCCGACCCCTTGCGCATTATCAGTATTTCCTCATCGTGCGGCTGTCTGTCGGCTGAACTCGGATCATCCCATCTTGGTCCACTTAGAGAAACGACGTTGACCCTTCGCATTGGAGTAAATGGCAAAGTGGGGCGTCGAACCGTGCATGGCCGTTTAAGAACCGACCGCGAGCTGGAATTTCAATATCAGGTTTCCTTCACTGCCCTACAGCGTATTGAAACAGAGCATTACCATTGGTCTTTCGGTAAGCTCAACACCACTGAGAGGGTGGTGCGTGATATCGTGATCCGCACTAATGCGTTAGCGGGAGATGAGCCGCCTCGCATTTTGGATGTAAACACGGGATACAGCGGCTTGCAATGTAGCATTGAGACAGATAGGCTATTATCATCAAGGCGAGGTGTCTCAACGCGTGAGGTGACCCTGAGGCTTGCACTCACGCCAGAAACGGCCATCGGTGCCGGTTCCGCCTATGTCCAACTGAAGTACGAGTACGGTGGAAATGAGTTGGTAAAATCACTTCCGGTTTTTTGGCGAGTTGACAGCTTGTATCATATAACTCCTGCTCGCCTCGTATGCGTGTCCACCGAGCCAGATCAATTATTTGAGCGCGAAATCTTGCTCAAACGTCGCGACGGGCAGCCTTTTCGTATTCGTTGCGTTCAGTCCGATTCGGAGCGGGTCAGTATCCGCATC
>REEF01000362.1 GCA_007695205.1 Planctomycetaceae bacterium | reverse complement strand
GGACCAGAAGTCTCGTCCATTGTCCGGCATAGTCGGGGCTGGGCTTCTTCTAAAGTGATGGTGGACATGCAAGCACTCCGTTGAACTGGACGGCTCAACCGCTGCCGGCGGATGGACCCATGCGACATGAGTATTCCGCTATGGCTAACAGGGATTCTAGCACGTTTCTCTTGGGCGGTGAAGGCGGCTCCATGCCTGATGGATGTACACGAGCCCGAATGCTGCCCTGGGTTTGCCGAAGCTATTTTTCCCGCGTTCCTAAACGGCTCTGATTCAACAAAAGCTGCTTGGTTATTCGGATGGGGTCGATTACACTGGGTGATGAAGCAAAGGGCTCGGGAATGGATGGGCTGGGCCTGCGGCCAGCCTGGTGTCGTCGAGCTTATTTGCGTTGACACAAAACAGAATGCCTACTCAAGGAGTTTGACGATGATCGACCGAGATCAGGTTTCTCGCCGAGGATTTTTGGCCACCGGTGCGGCGGTCGCCGGTGCGGCTGCGTTGCCTTCGGTGTTCACTCGTTGCGCCTGGGCTACTCCCGAATTGCAACCCGTCCCCAAGAACGAATTGCAGAACATCGCCGAAGCGGCGCCCGACCAGCCGACAGCTAAGCCAAAAAAGTCGCGGCGGTTGCTGGTGTTTTACCGATGCGAAGGGTTCGTACACGGCGCGATCAACCGAGGCAACGCGGCTTTGGAATTGATCGGCGAGAAGACAGACGCTTGGGAGGTCGTGGTCAGCAAAGACATGTCGGCCTTTGATCCCTCGTTTTTGAACGAGTTCGACGGGGTGGTGTTCAATAACACGTCGCGGC
The DNA here is from genome assembly GCA_007695205.1 of Planctomycetaceae bacterium. Classification (GTDB taxonomy): domain Bacteria; phylum Planctomycetota; class Planctomycetia; order Pirellulales; family Pirellulaceae; genus SKKK01. The sequence continues at coordinate 6,750 of REEF01000362.1, read as the reverse complement.
TGAGTTTCGAAAACCCGCAGCATCGCAAGTCCCTGCTGGACTTCGTACGCGGCGGCAAAGGGGTCATCGGCATCCACGCGGCTACGGACAACTTCTACAATTGGCCCGAGGCGGCCGAGATGATGGGCGGCTTGTTCGATGGGCATCCGTGGACGGCTGGCGGCACCTGGGCTGTGCAGGTCGAAGAACCGGATCATCCGTTGAATCGGGCGTTCGCCGGTCAGGGATTCTGGGTCAATGACGAGCTGTACCAGTTCAAGGATCCGTATTCGCGGGACAACCTGCGAATCCTATTGGGCTTGGACATGACCAAGAAGGAAAACCTGCCGGGCCGGGCGGACGGGGACAATGCGCTGGCCTGGATCCGCGACTTTGGTGAAGGCCGCGTCTTCTATTCTTCGTTCGGGCACAACAACCACATTTTCTGGACTCCGGCGCTCTTGCACCATTTCATGGACGGCATCCAGTTCGCTTTGGGCGACCTGGCGGCGGATGCGACGCCCAGCGCCGCGCTGGCCTCGCGTCCCGCGATCGCGCCGGCTGCCCCGCGATCATGAAGCCCATCTCTAGGACGCGTCTGACCGCAGCGCTCGACGTGGCTCGGCGGCACCTGCTGGCCGAGCGAGTCGCTGCGGGTCACTGGACGGGCCAGTTATCGACTTCGGCGCTGTCCACGGCGACGGCGGTCAGCGCCTGGGCCTTGGTGCGCGATCGGGCTGGCCGGACGGAAGAGCTGCAGCGAGCCATCCAGGCTGGTATCGGGTACCTGGCGTCCAACGTCAACCAAGACGGTGGCTGGGGTGACACGGACCGCAGTTATTCGAATATCGCCACCACGATGCTGGTCCAGGCGGCTTTCCGATTGGCGGGCGTGGACGAACAGTACCCCGAGCTGATCGATCAAGCTGCCGAGTACATCGCCCGGCAGGGCGATGTTGCCGGGCTGCGGCGTCGATACGGACGAGACAAGACGTTCGCCGTTCCGATCCTGACCAATCGGGCGCTGGCCGGTCTGGCGTCGTGGCACGAGGTACCGCCGTTGCCTTTCGAGCTGGCCTGCCTGCCTCAGCGGTTCTACCGGTTCGTACGATTGCCGGTGGTCAGTTACGCCGTCCCAGCATTGGTCGCCATCGGCCAGGCTCGATACTTCCACGGCCCGCCGCCTTGGCCGTGGATGCGCTGGATGCGCCAGGTCTCGGTGGCACCCAGTCTGCGCGTCCTGCAAACCATGCAGCCAGATAGCGGCGGGTATTTGGAAGCCGCTCCGCTGACCAGTTTCGTAGTGATGAGTCTGGCAGCGACAGGACGCGCCGACCATCCGGTGGTGCAATCGGGAGTCCGTTTCCTGCTGGATTCTGTCCGGCCGGACGGCAGCCTGCCGATCGATACGAATCTGGCCACGTGGACCACGACGCTGGCCATCGTCGGTTTGTCTGCGGCGGGTGACGATGTGGCAAAACTGGACTGTTTGGACTGGCTGTTGAGTTGCCAGCATCGGTGCCGCCATCCGTTCACGGGCGCCGATCCGGGCGGTTGGGGTTGGAGCGACCTGAGCGGCGCCGTACCGGACGCAGACGATACGCCCGGCGCCCTGCTGGCACTGGCCGCCTGGCGAGACGCCCCGTCGTGCCAGCGGGAAGATCGAACGCGGATCGATCAAGCGGCTGCAGCGGGGCTACGCTGGCTGGCCGCTTTGCAAAACCGAGATGGCGGATGGCCAACCTTCTGTCGTGGTTGGGGCCGCCTGCCGTTCGATCGCAGCGGGGCTGACTTGACCGCTCATGCCCTGCGAGCCCTGTCGGCCTGGCGAGATCATCCGGCGGCGGCGGCAACCCAGCGTTCGGTGCGTCGCGGATTTCGCTTTCTTGAACGCCAGCAGCGTGCCGATGGCAGTTGGGTTCCGCTATGGTTCGGCAACCAGGATCACCCAGCGGAAGAAAACCCGGTCTACGGCACGGCCAAAGTCCTGCTGGCCTACGCCTGCCGGCCGGACAGGGGCTCGGACGCGGTGCGTCGCGGCATCGATTGGCTGTGCAACGCTCAGAACCAGGACGGCACTTGGGGGGGCGCTAGGGAGCTGGTCGACCCTGCGGGCCGCCCCGCAGCAGGCAGCATCGAGGAGACCGCGTTGGCGGTCGAGGCATTGTTATCCCTTGAGGACGATCCGGCGGCGTCGCAGGCTGGTTGGCGCGGCGCGGCCTGGTTGATCGAGCGTGTGGAGGACGGACGATTCGTCCAGCCATCGCCCATCGGATTCTACTTCGCCAAGCTCTGGTATTACGAGAGGTTGTATCCCGTTCTGTTCACCGTCGCCGCGCTGGCCCGCGCCGCAATAAGTGGTTGCGTTCCCAAGTAGTAGGCACACTCCGTGTGCCGTAACCCGCGGACGGCACACGGCGTAAGCCGTAACCCGCGGACGGCACGCGGCGTAAGCCGTAACCCGCGGACGGCACACGGCGTAAGCCGTAAGCCGCGGACGGCACGCGGAGTAAGCCGTAACCCGCGGACGGCACGCGGCGTTCGCCGTAACCCGCGGACGGCACACGGCGTAAGCCGTAACCGGCGGACGGCACACGGAGTGTGCCTGCTACGATTTGCGAGGTCGCTTAGTCCAGGCTTTCCCAGGCACCTAGTTCCATTTGTTTTTCGAGCGTCTGATCCCCGCGCACGATCTGCAAGGTAACCGAATCGCCGGGACGGTTCTTTGCGATGGCCGCCGTCAATTCCTCGAAGTCACGCACCGCTTGACCCTCGTACTTTGCGATCAGATCGCCCACCTGCAACCCGGCTCGCTCCGCAGCCGTACCGGGGCGTACGGTGTTGATGATGCAACCGGGCTGCGTGGGATCACAGCCGATCCCCACAAACGCTCCGCCTCGCACATCGATCTCGGCATGCGGTAGGGCTTCGACCAGCCGCTCGCGTCCTTCGGCAGAGACTCGCGTGCCAAACAGTCGCAGCCTGCCCAAGCTTGCGATTTCTCGAAGATTGGCCACGGTTTCGTCGCCGATAGGACAGTACAGCACGTTCAGCGTCCGCAGATTGTCCAAATGCCGCAAATGGGCGATGCCGTCGTTGGAAACGTTCGCTCGGCGGATCGTCAATGCCGGCAGATCGGGGATTTGGGCGACCAGCGCCAGCGTTTCGTCGTCGCACTGAGGATGGCTCAGGATCAGTTGGTCGACCGATCGCAGCCAGGCCAGGCGAACCAGATCGGTGGACTTGCCTCGCCACTGATCGCCGATCTCGATCGATAACTGCTCGATCATCTGGAATCCCATGGGGGAATGGCTTTCGTCGACCACGGCTCCCAGTTGTTTGAGATCGAGCAACGCCCGCTCGTGCCGGATCAGATCCAGTCGTGACAGGGCCTCGGCAGCCCGACGAGCCGCTGAGGTCACGCGCGGGGTGGCAACCGCTTGCAATGCGTCGCGGGCGGCCTTGGATATCGCCAGATCCGATTCCAGGGCCAGCTCCTGAAGGATGTGGACGCCGCGGGTGGTTACCTCCAAGTTGTTGCTGTCCAAAGCCTGGGTCACGGGGCCGATCGCCGCAGTACCCGCCTCGATCAATCGTGTCGTCGCCAACTCACGATCCACAAATCGATCGGAATCCAAGTCTTGGACCCACTTCAGAATCCGATCAGGATCCGGTGACGAAACGGTCGCAGGCGAGGGCGATTGGTCCTGACCCGCAGCGATCCCCGCCGCCAGCCCGGCGGGAACGAATCCTGGCCAAGGTTCGGCCAGCAAAGGGTAGGTTATCAACAGCAAGAACGTCAGTCGGACGGTAAGCTTCATGAGCTGCAATCTTCGTTTCGGAGGAAAGACAGATCGGTTTTCGTTCCCTCTATTGTTCCAAACTGGGTTTCTCTCGGCCAGTCCGCTTGGCCTTCAAAGTCCCCTGGAAATGAAAGCCAGTTCTATCAGGGGTTGGTCGCCAGTCCCGGGAAACCAGTTGCATCCATTGCAAGCAGTGCGAGCGTTTGCGCGTGTTCGAGTGCTTATCTGGCGATCAGAAGTCGTTTCAAGGTCGTTTCAGTCGTGCTCGGGGAAAACTGCTTCGATTGCGATAGACATGAAACCAGTGTTTGCGTTATACCGCTAGCTCGCCCTTTGTGCTCGTCTCGACGTACCCTGGATTTCAGACTCGCTCGGAAACGCTTACCATGAGAAACGCTTGGATGGTTACCGTGGTTACTCTGGTTCTGATAGGAGCTGGTTTGGCAGAAGCTCAACACGAACCCTTTCGGATCGACACCGACGTTTTCTCTGGAGACAATCGCGAGCCGTTTGCTCAGAGCATCACGATCTTCTCTGACGGGATGGTCTACGATTTCCCGCAGATGGGACCGGCGGAGATTACGGTATTCGATCCTGCGCGAGGTCGGATCGTTCTGCTGGATGGACAACGGCGAGTGAAAACGACCGTCTCGACGCATGAGCTGCTAGAATTCACGGCGGCCCTGAAGGTCAAGCTGAACCAGATGGGCGGCGTAATGGCCGACACTGCGGACAATCCGGTCGAGAAAGAATCTGATGGCGGCGATCAGTGGTACGTCTTGGGGAATCGGTTGGTGACTTATCGAGTCCGTGGCGTCGAGCCTCGGTTCGACGAGGCGGCTGCCAGGTACCAGCAATTCGCCGATTGGTACGCCCGGCTCAATGCGACCCGCCCCGGCAGCATGCCGCCGTTCCTTCGCATCGAATTGAATCGGGCTCTGGTCCAGCATGGCTTGATTCCCGAGGAAGTCGAGTTGACCGTATCGCCCGAACGGGGGTTAATGGGGCGAAACACGACCATTCGCAGTCGACATCTGCCGTATTGGCGGCTGTCGAACACGGATCGTCAACGGATCGAGACGGCCGGTCATCAGATGGCCAAGTTCACGGCTGTCAGCTTTCAGGAATACCGACAGGCATCCAATCCTTAGCATCGGCATACGGCCACGGACGATGACCTCCGCCGAAGCGATTCGAAGATTCGACGTGGCCGCTACGGTGCCGGGTGCATCCCCGCGTCAATCTCTGCTAAGATACGCGACCTTCGTCCGTCGTAAGGGCGAATCGGTCCGTATCCTTCGTTTCTGCAGAGAGCAAAATCCATGAAAATCGCCACCATTCAAACCAATCGTGGGGTTATCCGTTTCGAGTTATTCGAGGACAAGACTCCGAAGACAGTCGAGAACTTCGTTAAGCTGGCTCAGAAAGGCTTTTACGACGGGCTAAAATTCCATCGTGTCATCCAGGACTTTATGATCCAGACAGGGTGCCCCGAAGGTACAGGTCGAGGCGGGCCGGGTTATCGGTTCGAAGACGAGTTCCACCCGACCCTGAAGCACCATGGTCCCGGGGTCGTGTCGATGGCCAACGCAGGCCCGAACACCAACGGCTCGCAGTTCTTCATCACGCACGTGCCTTGTCCGCATCTGGATGGCAAGCACTCGGTCTTTGGACAGGTCATCGAAGGTCAGGACATCGTCGATTCCATCAGCCAAGGTGACCAGATGGTCAAAGTGACCATCGAGGACTCGCAGGCTTCGTAGGAATCGGGCTCGCCATGAAGCTGCTTTGCATCACCGATCTGCATGGGGATCACAAGGTACTGGAAAGCATCCTGCTCCACGCCGGTCCGGTGGATCTGGTGTTGCTAGGTGGCGACATCACGCACTTCGGCACGCCCAACTGTGCCGAAGCCGTGGTGGAGCGACTTCAACATGCCGGCGCCAAGGTTCTGGCCGTTGCCGGGAATTGCGACTCGCAAGCCATCGATCAGCGACTGATCGAGTTGGACGTTTCGTTATTCGGACGCGGCGTCCAGCATGGGCAGGTGGGTTTCCACGGGGTTTCTGGCATGCCTCCGTGGCACGGCACGATGTACGAGTTGACCGAGGAGCAAATCGCCGACGCGCTCCGTGACGGCGATGCCCAATTGAACTCGGACCAGCATCGCGTTCTGCTGTCGCACTCGCCCCCGCACGGCACGTCTTTGGACCGCACGCGACATGGCGGCCATGTGGGCAGCACAGCGGTACGCGAATTCATCGACCGCCGCCAACCCTCGCTGGTCGTATGCGGCCACATCCACGAAGCTCGAGGCATCGATCGGTTGGGCGATACGCAGATCGTCAACTGTGGTCCTGCCTATCGAGGCAGCTACGCACTGGCCGAACTGAATACTGGCTTTGAAATCCATCTGCGCCGCATCAAGTAAACGCTACTAGTTTCAGCCGGTCGGAAAGACACAACGACAATAAAAGGTGCCACCCACCAAACACAAAGCACAACCAATGAAAGGTGCCACCCACCTTATGCAGAAAGAAGACGACCTTACCGGCCTCTAACGTGTCCTCCAGTTGGAGGGCTGTGCCTTTCTTACAGCCTTGCCGACCAGCCACTACTTAACCTGGCCGCGCTGCGCTGGGCCGTAACCAAAGTTGCATGGCTCTCCGAGCTGCGCGGAGGTCGGGCGGCACGGCTCAAAGAGCCATGCTACAAGCATATGCGTACCGTGTGCGCATCACAGATGCATAAGACCCTAGTAACAGTTATTCGGGTAAGGAAGTCGCGGCCTGCACATGGGCGAAGCGAAGTCGAGCTTTTTGACGGCCCTTAGCCGCCATCGACAAGGACGCCGCGCAAGAAGAAAAGCAGAACGTCAACAAGCTCAGGCCGTCCGTCGGTGCTTTGCGTGCCATCTACCCGGCCGCGACAGAAAAGCACTCGCGGACCAGACGTTGCCCCGAGCGAT
>REEF01000425.1 GCA_007695205.1 Planctomycetaceae bacterium | reverse complement strand
CGGTCGGGACGGAGTCCCAACCTACAAAGATGCGCGCACCGTGCAGGCATCCTACAGGTGAAGACTCTAAAGCAGGCTCTCCAATAGCAGACGCATCTTACGCATCTCGACCATGTGATCCACCCCCGGCAACTCGGCTAGGTGTACGCCGAGCGCCAAGTCGTATTTCACCTGACGCAACTGGCTCACCAAGCGGCCATATTCGATTTCGCCCTGACCGATCCGCACTTGCAGTTCGGTGGGCGTGGTGTCCCGCAAATGCACGTGGAAGACGTAGGGAATCAAGCGATCGTAGTTGCGTGGTCCCAACGGATTGCAAATGTAGTGGCTCGGATCCAACGTCAGACCCAATCCTGGCACATTGTCACACAAGACCTTGACCGTATCCGGGTCCTCCGACAAGCGCCCCACCTGGCTCTTGATCCCGATCCGAACCCCTTCGGATTCCGCCAAAGTAACCAATCGCTGTAGATGCTCGACCTCCTTGTTAAACGGTGTCCCAAGCTCCCCGGAAGGAACGGTCAGCGTCACAACTTTGGTGGCTTTTGCCAGTCGGCAACAGGCAGCGAATTGCTCGTAATGGGCTTCATCGGTTGGCTGGATTTCGATGCTGTACGAAACGATCGAGGCGCGATGCGTATCGCGAACCAAGCTGACCGATCCGACCAGATCCTCCGCCACCTGCGACGGCTTGAGTTGCTGGCCGCCTTCATGAATCGCGATCTCGATGTGGCTGTACTCCAAATCGATGATGCGATTGATGGCATCTACCAGGGGCAAATCACGAAAACACTCCGTCGACGCAGCCACAAGCACGGGTAACTCCTTCTACCTACCTTGACCTAAAACAGAAAAACGTTCCCCAAAATCCGTGACAAAATGGCCCACGTGGTCCGGTCTCCCCGACACCGACGCGGTTTTGTTAAGGCTGGGAAGCCATTAGCTTACCTGATCCCGGGGCACGATGGCAACACCACCAGCACTGCTAGGATTCTGGCTTTCGAATGACTCGCAGCATTTTGCCGTTCGAAGGGAATGGATGCTGAAGTGTCCGTCCTTCTGGTGTCAAGAACATATCGATAACAGGAGAAAACGTGTGGAGGTTCAGGAAAACCACCTTCCTTTTCGTGTTTCTTCTGCAGTCTACTTAATGGCTTCACCACTACTTCTTTACTACTTGATTTCCAAGATCGTTAAACTCCTCACAAAGTTAGCGACCAATGGGAGCGGAGGCGGGCGGGGAATCCCCGTACTGACGCTGGGCATCTGAAAGCTGATTCGGCGGCGGTTTTCGCACCCAGACCGTCGGCAATGATCGCGCTGCCGTGCGGGCACAGAGGGATTAGCGTTGAAGTGGTTTCCCACCAGCCAACGCGTCGATGAACGCTGCTTCCAAGGGGCCTCCATCGGCAGAACGCAGGTAGTGCGTATGGTGCGGGAAGGGGATTTCGATGTTTTCCGCATCGAATCGCATCTTGATCCGACGAAGCACCTCGCGACGCACGGCCCATTGTTGCAGCGGAATGGTCTTGATGAAGAACTTGATCATGACGGCCGAGTCGGCAAAGTCGTCGACTCCCAACATGGTGACATCTTCCAAGCAGAGGTGCCGGAAATTGGGGTCTTCACGGACTTCGCGACATACCTTCGTGATGACATCCATGACGTGATCGGCATCCTCGCGATAGGCAACCGGAATATCGAACACGGCACGCGACCAACCGTGAGTCAGGTTGCTGACCGCTTCGATCTGGCCGTTGGGGATGAAGTGGAGCGTGCCGTCCAAAGACCGCAGCGCCGTGGTGCGCAAGGTGATCAGTTCGACCAATCCCGCATGATCACCGATCTGGACCACATCGTTCAGCTTGTATTGGTTCTCCAACAGAATCATGAACCCTTGGAAAAAGTCTTTGATCAAATTTTGGGCGCCAAACGCGATGGCCAGCCCGAACACCGCAGCACCACCCAGCAACGGGCCGATCGGGATGCCAACTTGCTCCAGGATCATCAGGACACCACCCACCAGCACCGCCAAACTGCCCGCTTGGCGGAATGTGTAGACCAACGTATTGGCTCGGCTCATTCGTTCGGCCTTCGAGCCACGGCAGCCACGGTTGGCTACCACGCGAACGATTCGGCTGCCGACGACTTGCACGGCGAAGTAGAGAATCGTCATGCCCAGAATGATCGCGAGGAGGCCGGGACCATGATCGAGGAACCAGCGGAAGAGATTGCGAGGATGGAAAGGGTTTTGAATCCGAGCCATCTGCGTCCGCGCGCGCTCCAACTCGGTCTCTGCCAAATAAGCATCCATCTTTCGAGTGGCCAACGCCTCCAGTAGATGGGTGCGCCCCGCCGTGATGCTGGCCACTCGATCCGTCGCCGCCTGTGAACGCTCGCGAGCGATCTTGGATAGCTGAATCATCTCCTGCAGTGATTGACGGATGGGCTCCAGTTCGGTTGCTGACAGACCGTCCACCGATCGTTGTTGAAACTGCTCACTAAAGAAAGTGCGAAGGGCTTCGGAATTGTCCAGCATTTGGCGGCCGTTTTCCGCCATACTACGTTCCAACTCGAGCGCTCGAGCGCCGATCTCCAACCGAGCCTCGAGTACACGGATCTGTTCATGCACTTCCGCAAGCGTCTGTTCCCACTGCTGCACCTCCGCAGTGGCCAAGACATACTCCTCGCTAGGCGGCCGCTTCCTGGATGGGGAAGCAAGTGGCGTCTCGGGCACTTCGGTGGATTTGGGGTCCGTTCCCGGCGGGGAATACACCGCAGAGGGACCACTCGGCGGTTCGGCTGTCGGCCTGTCCTCTTGGGTTTCTTCGACCCCTCCGTGGACTGGGGCCGCCGGTTCTACTGCGACATCAGGATAGGTTTCGCCAAAAGCCTGGCCCAGCATGATCTGGGATTGAGCCAGTCGCATCTGAATCAACGGCAGCATCTGAACCATCAAACGACGCCGCTCGATGGCCAAGTCGAAACGTTCCTTGGCCAAAGAGTGAACTGTCTCCAACTCGCTGATCTCAGCCTCGAGCGATTCCTTTGGCTCCTGCTGATCCGTTTGCTCGGCTTCTGCTAATGCCGATCGCAGTGAGACCATCTCCTGATCAAGCTTTTCGAAGAATTCACTGGCCCGCGTAAAAGGATTATCTTCGCTTTCCAGTTCCTCGGCCAGCGTCTCCAAGTATCGTTTGTCCGATTCGATCGAGCGACCGATCAACGCAATCAGTTCGGCGTCCGACAACGAGGTGATTGGCTCTCCAGACAAACTTCGCAGCCAATTAAGGGGCTGCGATCTCGACGTGGGGGTTGGTATCGCAGGTGCGACCGGGGTCGCATTCAGTGCTTCGGTCGAACCACCTTCCGTCTCCATCTGCGATCCATCACCCAACGTAATTCCAGGAGCCAGCAGCACGAAGCCCAGCATCGTCACCAGCATCCATCGCAATCCAACTGCCTTCATCATCTTCCTCATCTTCCTCTTTCACGAGTATCGTTTGGGACCACTCTCGGTCCCTCTTCACCGACGGTAAACTACTGAGGCCGTCTCGGTAACCTCTTTGTTGCTACGATGACCAGATACTCTAGCGGCTTAACCGACATTTGTTAACCGATGGGGCTCAAATCATGGGGTAAGGCGCGGCACATCAAGTGGGAATGCCCGGTGTAAGATACCAGCACAGGCCGAGTTTAATGGTTTCATGTGTTAACGATGCGGTATCAGGTTCCAGATTGCCTTCAGGAAGCAAACCGTTAAACTAGAGGGACTTAGGGAATTGCCGGATACTACCATCACGGTTTCTTTCAATATTGACAAAGGGGATGTTATGGACAAAGAAGTACCGAATGCAGAAATGGTTTCGCCTCAACCGTCACCTCCAACTCCCGTCTCGACTCCCTGGCCACCCCAAATCACCGTCAATTGCGGTCCGAGTCGCTTCCAACGTCTGTTCGGCTGGATGGGTTGGGTAGCGTTTGGCGTTTCTGTGCTGATCCTGATCAGCATGTCGTTTGCCGTGCAACAATATTTCGACACCACCGAAGGTATCCAAGAGCGATATCATTCGGGGGAAAAGAGTGGCCGCGACAAGGTGGCCATCATCGCGGTGACGGGTGCGATTTTGGATGGTAGCGGGTTCGTCAAGAATCAGATCGACCAGGTGCTGAAGGATAAAAGCGTCAAAGCGGTCGTGGTGCGAGTCTCGTCGCCGGGCGGTACCATCACCGGTTCGGATTACATCTTGCACCATCTGAGCAAAATGCGCGAGGAACGAGACATTCCGTTGGTCGTCAGCATGGGCAGCATCGCCGCCAGCGGCGGTTACTACGTCTCGATGGCTGTCGGCGATCAACCGGATTCGATCTATGCCGAACCAACGACCACGACCGGATCGATCGGGGTCGTGATCCCGCACTACAACCTGAGCGGATTGCTCGAGCGATTCGAAGTCGAGGATGATTCGCTGGTCAGCCACCCCAACAAACGGATCATGAGCATGACGCGCCCGATGACGGACGAACAGCGAGAGATCATGACGGCTTATCTCGAGGCGGCTTTTGTCCGGTTCAAGGACCAGATCAAGCTTGGGCGCCCCGCGTTTCGCGAAGATCCCGAAGCGTTAGATCGTCTGGCGACCGGCGAGGTGTTCACGGCCGAACAGGCCAAGCAGCATGGTCTGATCGATGAGATCGGCTTTGTGGAAGACGCGATCGAGCGAGCGATCGCGATGGCCGGATTGGACGAATCACGGACCCGCGTGGTGGAATACAGACGACCACCGTCCCTGTTCAATCTGTCCATGCTGACGGAAGCCCGACACAGTCGTAGCCCCTTCGATTTGCCTAATTGGATGGACATACATGTCCCGCAAGCCTATTACCTGGCAACCACGTTGCCGCCGCTACTGACCCATCCGCGGCCGTAAAACCGTTGGTCGTCTGATAACTTGGCCTCGGTCGGTTGAAGGCTGCCGACCGGGGAAAGGAGCCTTGTGCGTGTCCTCAATCGCGTGAACCGTTTTCTTTGTTAGTACAGCGCGTCAGAGCGCGCCTCTCCCACCCCATTTCATGATGCCACGCCACATTTCCAGCCGATTCCTCAAAAGCTGCTCGGTTCTCGCATGAGGCGAGGTCTATGCGTCCGGAAAGCAGTGTTTTCCAGGGAGTCTGAAGAATGATACGGCATGGGTGCTTGCATTTCTCGGATACAACGTTGGATCGTCGCAGCCGGATCTAGATACCTTCTGGCTGCAGCTTGCCTTCTCTGTGCGGTCCCTGCAGCCAAATCCGACGACGAAGTCCCGGAACCGCTGGGTTCTACTACGAATGACGTGATGTCTTCGAGCGTCTACCAGAACTCAGAGGAGCCGAACCACGGCATCGCAGCCCGTGAAGAAAAACTCGACCCCACAATCGGCGGCTGGATCTCCCAAGGTTTCACCTGGAATCCGGCCTCGCCACGGGACCGCTACAACGGTCCGGTCAGTTTTAACGATCGCGCGAACGAGTATCAATTGAACCAGCTTTATCTATTCATCGATCGCCCCGCGTATTTCGATGCGGGGCATTTCGGTCTGGGATTTCGGGCGGACATGGTGTTCGGTACCGATGCCTTCCAGTTTCAATCGTACGGTTTCGACGATCAGATCGTTTCCGGCAACTTCAGCACGTTCTACAAGTTGGCCTTCCCCCAACTGTACCTCGAAGCTGCTCTTCCGTTTGCGCCGGATGCGTCCGTCAAGTTTGGAAAATGGTATTCTCCGCTGGGCTATGAAAGTGGCTTGGCTGCCGAAGACTTCTTCTATTCTTACCCACTCGCCTTCAATATCACGCCATTTACCCACACGGGCATCCTGCTCGATTTTCCGCTAAATGACCAAATTACCACCGAGATCGGCTTACATCGAGGCATGGATGTCTGGGAGGGAGATAGCTCGTTTTGGGGTTATTCTTGTGGGATCACTTGGACCAGTCAGGACGAAAGGACTTCGATCGCTTTCGTGATGGGAAGTGGACCGGTAAGCGATTCCGAAGACACGCCCGAAAACGCTGGCGACGTGGGCGGATCGAGTGCCCCAAAACCGAGGAACCAACTCTTGGGCATCGGTGGTTGGCTGGAGTATCAATGGACGGAGCGGCTGCGGTACGCGTTCAATTTCGATGTCCTTCAAATGGAAGATCGGCGAAACGATCAGCCCTTTACCGAAGCGTACGCATTCACCCAATCCGTGTTCTATGATTGGTCGGACCGGGTAACGGCTGGAGCGAGATTCGAACTGGCGCGCGATGACGATGGTGGATTCATCTATGGTTTTCGTGCCGACAATCCGGCCGCTGCGGGAACGTATACCAATCTGACACTGGGACTGAATGTCCGGTGCGGAAGACGAGCCATCCTGCGTCCGGAAGTCCGCTGGGACTGGCAAAACCGCGACGATTCCTCCGCACTGCCTGCCTTTCGCGACGGCCGTTCTAACCACCAGTTCCTGTTCGCTACAGATCTGGTTGTGGTCTTCTGATCGGTGCAGGCAGCCTGGCCCAGATCCTGGTCCCGACTCAACGGCTCGATTCGCGGCTTCCGATGCCTGCAGTCGCTGCTGAAGGTCGACGGCCAACAAGCGGCAGTGACCGTTGACAACGTACGGGGATAAAACTACCGTTTCCTAGTATGCACGAGTTATCGATCGCCCTGCGCGCTGTAGAAACCATTCTCGAGGACTTGGCCGAGCAGAACGGCACGGTCCTGTCCGTCCAGATCCGGGTTGGTGCCCTTTCCGGGGTGGTGCCGGATTCCCTGCGATTCGCTTGGGACGTCGCGTGTGCCGATACACGGCTCAGCGGTTCGACTCTGGAAATCGAAGAGGTTCCCGTACGCATTTGGTGCGAGTCGTGCCAGCGTGAGCATACGCTACCAGACGCCGACTTCGTTTTTCGGTGTCCGATTTGTGCTGCGGCGATAACGGAAGTCACTGCAGGACGCGAACTAGAAATTCTCTCCGTGGAGATATCCGAAGATGAATCCCCCCAAGCTGATTGAGATTCGCAAGAACATTCTCAAGAAGAATGACGAGCTTGCGCAGGGGTTGCGAGCACGTTTCGCCGCCGACGGGGTTTTTGTGGCGAACTTCGTCTCCTCGCCCGGTACGGGCAAAACCGAGTTGCTCAAATACACGATGGCCCGGCTGATCGACCGCTTCGCTGTCGCCGCGATCGTCGGCGACGTCGAAACCGAAAACGACGCGGTCCGCCTGAGGAAAAGCGGTGCCCCCGCGTATCAGGTGGAAACCCATAACATGTGCCATCTGGAATCGTTCCATATCGACAAGGCGATCGTCGCAGCGGCATCGCAGTTCCGCGTCGAGGAGCTCGATTTGTTGATTATCGAAAACGTCGGGAATCTCGTTTGCACCTCGGCGTTCGACCTGGGGGAAGATCTGCAGGTGGTGCTGGTCTCGACCACCGAAGGCGAGGACAAACCGCTGAAATACCCCAAGATTTTCGATCGATCCGACGTCTGCATCATCACGAAGATGGATATCGCCGAAGCCCTTGAATTCGACCATGCTCAGATGCG
>REEF01000611.1 GCA_007695205.1 Planctomycetaceae bacterium | reverse complement strand
AAGACGTCTACTGGGAAAAACCGCTGACGCTGACCATCGACGAAGGCAAGCTGATCGAAAAGGCCGTCAACGAGACAGGTCGAGTCTTCCAGGTGGGCACCCAGCAACGTACCGAAGACAACCGTCGCTTCCTGCAAGCGGTCGCTCTGGTGCAGCACGGACGTATCGGCACCGTCAGGAAGGTGACGTGCGGCATCGGTGGTATGCCGGCTTCGCCGGTCATCCCCGTGGCTCCCGTTCCCGAAGGACTCGATTGGGACTTCTGGCTGGGGCCCGCACCGAAAGTTCCGTACCGGGCGCTGCCTGAAATGCGCACCGGCTACGGCGGCGGCGTGCCGCTGTACAGCAACGGGCACTACTCGTTCCGGAACTGGCACGAGTATTCGGGCGGAAAACTGACGGACTGGGGCGCTCATCACGTCGACATCGCCTGCTGGGCGATCGGTGCCAGCGACACGGGGCCCAGCAAAGTGACGCCGTTGGATTACGCCTTGGCGTGCGAGTACCAGGATGGGCATCCCGTCGTGGATGACCGTTACAACGTCGCGACTCGTTTTAATATCCAAGCCGCGATGCCGGACGACATCGAAATGATCATCACCAGCGAAGGCGACAACGGCATCCTATTCGAGGGCACTGAAGGGCGGTTCTTCGTCAACCGCGGCCGGATCTCCGGCCGACCGGTCGAGGACTTGGAAGACAATCCGCTGCCCGACGGCGCGATCGAAGAAGTCTATGGCGGAACGGTCAGCGAGAACCATAGCGCGAACTTCATCGAGAGCATGAAGTCTCGAGAACAGCCCATCTCCGACGTCTGGTCGCACAACCGGATGCTCGAAATCTGCCACCTGGCCAACATCGCCATGCGGCTGGATCGCGAAGTCAACTGGGATCCGGTCAAGCGAGAGATCATCGGCGACGCTCAGGCGAACTCGTTCCTCGCCCGTGAAAGCCGCAAGGGTTACGAGACCAAGGGGTAGCCACCCGAGCGGCAACCACATCCTGATCAAGCTCACGGATGTCTGCCTGGACAAGAATCGGCATGAGTCGTTCCGCCTTTCTCGAAGGTTCAGAATGAATGAGTTGGCAGGTCTTCTTGATGACAGAAACAGTCCTGACAGTCATCCAATGTTCAGCCGAAGCCGACACAGGATGCCTGCTGAAGAAGAGGACCGGCGCCCATGGAGTTGTCATGCCTGCCAATCTTGCCCACCGTTTTCTCGTTGTCTTGACCCGTGTCTTTGGCTGGGTCGCGCTGCTTGCCGCTACGGCCGTGTCAGCGGAAACTGACTGCGTGCGGATCACCACCGCCGAGCGTTCGTTCACGGTGGAAACCCAACGGCTACGCGTCACGTTTGCAGACGGCATGATCGTGGCGCTCGAGAACCTGCAGACCGGCGAGCGCCACGCGGATGCCGGACTCGACGACCTGGGGATGCCTCGAGGCATGGGGCACTTGCGGGGTGGCGTCGAGCACGTCGAACGCCTGCATATCCCCTGGCATACGTCGTCGACGACCCTTGCCGAAGAAAACGAAATCCACCCGCGCCCCAACCGCCGCGACGAACCGGTGTACTTCCGGCCGCACGAGCGGTCCGAATTCAGTACGCGGGAAATCGAACACGGGATCCAGGCGGTCTGGCAAGGCCTGACCAACGGCCAGGACGTGTTTCCCGACGACCGGCTGACCATTACAGCGTGGGTAGACGCCGTGTCGGGCCGTCTGATGTTCCAAGCGTCGGCTTCCAGCCCGGACAAGGGCGTGTTTGGCGTCCAAGTCCCGATCGTCAACATGGCCGACTATCACGAGCTGTACCTTCCCAGTTTTGGCGGCATCATGGTCAACCGCCAGATGACCACCGGACTGAAGACGTTCGGCGGCTTGAGGAACTTCCTGGAAGCACGCGTGGTGGGCATCGAGGGCCGTCAGGGTAGCATCGGGCTCTGGGCCCAGGACGACCTGTTCTACAACCACTATCTGCTGCTCAATTGGAGCGGGCGGAGCTTTTCGCTGGCCTTCGAGCACTTGAACTTGATGCCTTTCGACGAGCACCAGCAGACCGAATCGGTCGTGTACCACTTGGACGTGTTCGATGGCGGGTGGGTCGATGCGATGACTCCCTACCGGGATTGGTACCAGCAGACGTTTGCCGACCAGATGCAACAGAGGGCGTCGGTCGAATGGGCCGACAAGATCCGGATCATTATCGACAGCTTCAGCCCGGACGACCACGAAATGTACGCCCGAGTGGCCCAGATGTTCGACCCCGGTACGGTGCTGTTTCACGAGTGGAACGCCCGGGCCGCGGGGTTCGACTCGGAACTGCCGGACTGGACCCCGCGCGAAGGATACGCCAGTCGTGTGCGGGATCTGCAGGGCCACGGGTTCCGGACAATGGCCTACGTGAACACGTATTGCGTCAACTACAATTCGCCGGTGTTCAAAAGAGACAACATCGCCGACTTTGGCTTGACACGCAAGATGACCATCAGCCAGTACTCGAACCGGCGAATCGGCGAAGATCAGGCCTCGCAATGGCAGGGATTCCACGACGGTCAACTGTTGTACCTCGATCCGTTGTCGCCGCGATGGCGCGAGTACCACACCGATATGATGATCGACTGGCATCGGCAGACCGGCACCGACGCCAACTATGAGGACGTGCTGGGCACGGCCGGCGATTTCGGCAACGGTGTTGTGGACGGGCTGTTTGCAGGCCAGGGAGGCGCCGCCCAAACCCGCGACTTGCTGCAGCGGAACACGGCGGTCCCGATGGCATCGGAGTACGCGCCGGAGAACGTCGCGTTCGGCGTGCGCTGGCCCCTGTCGTACCTGACCGTGTGGGGCTCGACCCGCACGAGGTTGTTCTGGACCGAGCGGACGCGGCCTATCTCGGCCTACATCCACGGTCCTTTGTTGCGGCCTTGGGTGCCCATCCTGCGGACCCAGGACGATGTCCGCCGGCACTGGGTGATGGCGTGGTCCGACGGCCTGGGAGGACTCGCCCAGTTGCGTGGCGGCCGGCTGGAACTCGATGCCGTCCGCGGCGCCCAGGCTCTGCTGAACTACCGAGCACAACGGTTCAGCTCGCTGCAGCTCGAACCGCACTTTCCGCGCGAACGGTTCCGAGCCGATGTCGTCGGCATGTTCCGCGATCAGGACGGCGGTCTATACGAATATCACGTCACCCCCACGCTCCAGCAGATGATCGAGTCCTGCGGCCGGCCGTTGTACCAGCGGATCCGCGGCAAGGAGTCGTTCGAGAGCCCGCTGAGCATCGCCGGCTGGCCGGCCTACCGCGACCGCAAGCTGATCGGTTTGAACCCGCAAGCATATTACGGACTGGTGCCCGGCCAGGATCAGCCGCCGACAAGCATCCGCATCGTGGGGTTGCCCGAAGGAGTCATGGTGCGGCGATACTACCAGCGGGAAGACGTCAGCGTTGTCGCTCTGGAACCTATTGACGACCGGACCGGTGCGCCGGCGACGGTCGAACTGTTTACCAATCGGCCGGTGCGACAAATCGTCTTGACCAATGACGACCGGACAGTGCTCCACGATGGGGCGGACCTGCCCGCCTGGGACGAGCAGAAAGGCCAGTCGGCAACCACGGCCTATACGACAACGTTTCCCGCGTATTTTGTCTTCATCCACGGTCCGGTGGCGCAGACCGGCCACGGATATGTCGGCGACGACAAGGAGACGGGCATCCACGTCATCCCAGACGTTGGATTGGATATCGGCGTGGACTGGGACCTGGTGCATCGCAGGATCTGGCCGGTGCCGTATGTCGGTAAAACCGGTGAACCCGGCATGGAGTCGTTTCGCAGGACCAGCAGCCAAGAGGAGGTGATGCTCGACTATCTGGTCCAAGTGCCCGACGAAGCGACCTCGCTGCTGGTGTACTTGAAGAACGCCCAGAACGTGCATGGCAACGGCACCATCGCCCGCCTGTACTTGAACGGCAAGCTGGTACGTGCCTACGATTTCGGCGCCATCGCCCATCCCGACTGGAAACCCGGCGCGGACGGAGTTCCAAGCAACCTGTGGCCGGAACGGCGAGTGCATCAATGGAAGGTACCGCTGGGACACCTTGCGAGGCAGCCCGTGTTGATCAGCTTGGGAACCGACTCGCGCAAATGCACCAACGCCGACAACTTCTGGTGGTCCCGGCCGATCCTGATCCGGGACGGGAACCAGGCGGAAACCTACGTCGCGTTGACCGACGACGGCGAACTGGCCGAAGAACCCTCGCGGATGCTGGACACCGGGTTCATCCTCCAGGAAGGCACCGGCCGCACGCCTTGTGGCTATTGAGTGGTAGGAGATCGACCGTTGGTAGTCTTTGCTGCGTCCCCGGTCAGGCCGCCATCATGTGCAATCTGTCGAAAGTCTTTGACCGTCCGTTCGTGTCATCCGAGTGGGACAGCGAGCACGTCTTGAATCGAGGCGTGGGCCGGATGGAGTTGTTTTCCAGGGAATGCAACAACTCACCACCAAGCACCTGCGACGTTGGCAGGTGCACCGCGGGAACGATAAGTTATAAGTCAAGACCTGACCCCATCCCCATCCTCCGTGCGCTGGAACAGTTCGTGGACCTTGGCGATGATACGCTCTTCCAGATCCGGGTTCCAAGGGCGGCTGTCCGCCTCGTAGCCGCCTTCCAGCAACACTCGCCGACTGGGGATGTAACCGGGATAAGCGTTCGAGTAACCCGCCACCCAGATCGCCCCAGCGTCGGAGTGGCCGAGTTCCCGTTTCAGGCGGAGCGCATAGTCGACCACCACCTCGTTGCCCAACGCGACCAGCGTCAGATCATCGCCAAACCGCAGCACCTGGACCGGATAGGCGTGGTCCGGACGATCCGGATCGGTGAACGAAAGGTCGACGGTCTCCAGCACGGCGTGCAAAGGTCCCTGCAGTTCGTGCTGGTGCCGAGGGGTGGTCTGGCCGATCTCCAAGGCCGCTTCGACGGCGGTGGCCAACGATCGACCATGGTACTGAGCGTATTTTAGCTGACTGCGCGGATACGGGTTCTGGTCGGCGCCACATCCGGCCAAAAACAAAGCCGTCACGCCGGGGTGATCCTGCTCGAGATACTCCTGGGCGTAACCCGCATAGTCGCCCAGCCAACGCAAAAAACCCATCGTGGTCGTGTGGCAGGCATAGCCGAATACCACGGCGCGCCGCTGCCCGTCCGGATCGGACACGCTTAACACAGGTACCGAATGATCGACCAGTCCAGCGGGATGGGGATGATTGCGGTACCCGCGATCGGTCGGGGTGCGGCGATTCATCGCGAAACCGCAGCGAGCGTGACTGTAGGACAGCACAGCCGGTTGCAGGTCCGCCAACGCTTGTCCCACGACGTCGACCAGCGCCGAACCGAGCCACTCGAAATACTCGTGGGCGTCGTCTCGCGTGTAGGCAGGCCCGCAATGCGTGTGGGAAGCGTTCATCAGCAGCGATTGCGGATCGATCCCATGTTGCGTCCGGACCCGATCCGCGACCACCGATCGCAACGCGTCGCTGACTCCGATCAAGTCCATCGTCAACAGGACCGCGCGGTGCCCTCGATGATCCTCGATCGCCAAAGCCTTTGCGAACAGATCCTGCTCGGTCCCCTCGGCTTGTTCTTTTCGCGCCGCGTATCCCGCCATGTACATCGGCTGATCCGGTGTGATCTTGACCGTCGCCACGCCAGCTCGCCACTGCGTCGACACCGCTGGCTGGTCATCGTCGGCAATGGCCAGCGTTGCCAGCCCGAGCCCCAGACCCAGCATCGACACCCATACACAACATCCAATCGTCTTCATCATCGGCCTTTCAAAGTTTTTGCCCCAACGACGGAACGGGTCGCTTTCGAGCGACAAGAACCCACCGGAAACGATTATCGCCACCCGTCGCTCGATTGCCAACAGCCCACGCTTGATCCGTCAGGATCTAGGCACTAAGATGTCGCCGTTGGGCTCCCAGCCCACAGGCTTCAATGCTGCCCCTCTCCCACTTGGCAACACGCGTGGAATCCTCCAGCCCGCCTGGCAGGACGAGCGGCATCATTGTCCCCCGACATTATGAGACCGCTTCGTTCAGGAGTAACACGCTGTGCCCAAAATTGACGACGTTCAGAAGGTGATGATCATCGGCTCTGGTCCCATTGTGATCGGCCAAGCCTGCGAATTCGACTATTCCGGGACCCAGGCCTGTAAGGCCTTGCGCGGATTGGGATACCAAGTCGTCCTGGTGAATTCCAATCCAGCGACGATCATGACCGATCCTGGCATGGCCGATGCGACGTACATCGAGCCCCTGACACTGGATTGCCTGACCGATATCGTGGCGAAAGAGAAGCCCGACGCCCTGCTGCCCAACTTGGGTGGGCAGACCGGGTTGAACCTTAGCTCCGAACTCCACCGAGCCGGCGTGCTGGCTGAACACGGGGTGCGGGTGATCGGCGTCCAGATGGACGCGATCGAACGGGGCGAGGATCGCCAGGCGTTCAAGGACACGATGGATCGGCTGGGCATCGAGATGCCGCGCAGCGAGATCGCGCACACTTTGGAAGAAGCCGAAGACGCCGTCCAGCGGATCGGACTGCCCGCGGTGATCCGACCAGCCTACACGATGGGAGGTACCGGCGGAGGGCTGGTGTTTAACATGGACGAGTTCCGCAAGGTGGTCCAGCGCGGGTTGAATGCCAGTATGGTCGGGCAGGTGCTGGTCGAGGAATCCGTGCTGGGTTGGGAGGAACTGGAGCTGGAGGTCGTCCGCGATGCCAAGAACCAGATGATTACGGTGTGCTTCATCGAAAACGTCGATCCGATGGGAGTCCACACGGGCGATTCTTTCTGCACCGCTCCGATGCTGACGATTTCGCCCGATCTGCAAGACCGCTTGCAGAAGATCTCGTACGCCATCGTCCAGGCCATCGAGGTGATCGGAGGCACGAATGTCCAATTGGCTCATGACCCGAAATCCGGCCGCGTGGTGGTGATCGAGATCAATCCGCGCACTTCGCGGTCCTCGGCATTGGCCTCCAAGGCCACGGGGTTCCCGATCGCCATGGTGTCCTCGCTGTTGGCTGGTGGACTGACCTTGGACGAACTGCCGTACTGGCGCTTGGGGACGCTGGACAAGTACCAACCGTGGGGCGATTACGTGGTGATCAAGTTTCCGCGTTGGGCGTTCGAAAAATTCCCGGGGCTGACCGATCGGTTGGGTACGCAGATGCTGGCGGTGGGCGAGGTGATGAGCATTGGCAAGACGTACAAGGAATCGCTGCAGAAGGCCATCCGATCGTTGGAGATCGATCGTTACGGACTGGGTTTTGCGAAAGACTTTCACACGTTGCCGCTGGACGATCTGATGCGGCGACTGTCCGAACCATCCAGCGAACGGCATTTCCTCATGTACGAGGCGCTTCGCCAAGGCGCCGACGTTCAAACGCTGCACGAACGGACCCATATCAAGCCGTGGTTCATCCAGCAGATGAAGGAACTGGTGGAGCTGGAACAGCAGATTCTCCAGCATCGCGGAAACCTGCCGCCCGATGACCTGCTGCATCGAGCCAAGAAAGACGGCT
>REEF01000281.1 GCA_007695205.1 Planctomycetaceae bacterium | reverse complement strand
CGATGTCGATTAATACGAAATCCCCGTCGGCGCTGCGGGGGAAGCAGCTATGGCACGCTCGGCAAAAACCGTGGGGATCCTGTTGGCGGGACTGGCGATGGGACTGGCTGGCGGCGCCGCCGCGACGGCAGTGGCTGCCGATCCAGCGGATGCTCCCGTACACCAGCAGCGGACGACCGATGTGTGCATCGTGGGCGGTGGCAGTGGCGGAGTGGCCGCCGCCATTGCCGCCGCCCGCGAAGGGGCCCAGGTGATCCTGGTCGAACGCCAATCCCGGCTGGGAGGCACCGGGACCAATGCGTTTGTCTCCAGTTGGGAGCCTGGTCCGGGGTGTTCGATCGCCGAAGAGCTGTACCAGCGGATGAAGGCCATCGGCGGGGCCGGTGTCGCTCGGTCTCGGCCGGCCCAGACCCAGGCACCGATGGGGCTGCTGCTGGTGTCGGAAGATGAAGACGAGGACTACGCCCGAACTCTGGTCCGCGCGCTGCCCGAGGATCCGCAGCGGCGGCGAGTTCCCTATTGCGTGCCGTACCAGCCCGAGGCGTTTGATACCGTGGTGCGGCAGACGCTGGAAGAAACGGGCAACGCAACCGTGATGGACCGGTCCACGTTCTTTCGCGCCGAAACCAACGCAGCCGAGACTCGCGTCCGATCGATCCTGGTCCGTGACGACCAGGATCGCATCGTTCGTATCCATGCGGACGTCTTCATCGATGCGACCGGTGACATCTGGTTGGCACGTGACTTGGGTTGCGAGGTGATGCTGGGCATCGATCCCCGATCGCGATTCGACGAACCCTCCGCGCCCGAGACCGGCAGCTTGCAGTTGAACGCCATCACCCGGTGTTATCGGATCGAGCCCAGCGAGCGACCGGAGCAGGCCGCGGCGCCCGAGGGCGATGTTTCCTTTCCTCGCGCTGCGTTCGTCACCGGCTGGGAAAACGGCACGCGGATGGTCAACATGATGCCGACACTGCCTGGTCGAGCCCTGATCGATCTGGGCTACGAACAATGCCTGGTCCAATCGGAGCCGATCGTCCGAGCCCATTGGCACTGGCTGCAGCAGATCCCGGAGTTTCAGCATTATGAACTGCGAGAGATCGCGCCCATGTTGGGCATCCGCGAGAGCTACCGTCTGATGGCCCGTTATGTGCTGACCGAACACGACCTGCAGGCTGGCCTTCCCGGCCAACAGCATCCGGACATCATCGCCGTGGCCGATCATCCGTGCGACGTCCACGGTGCGGGCGGCCATCTGATCCAGGTGCCGACGGCCTATGGTGTTCCGTACCGTTGCCTGATCCCTGCCGGCTCGTGGGAGAACCTGCTGGTCGCGTGTCGCGGAGCGGGGTTCAGCCGGATCGCGGCATCCAGCGTGCGATTACAGCGGACGATGATCCAGTTGGGCCATGCCGCCGGGATCGCCGCTGCCTGGGCCGCTCGTGAGAATCAGGCCGTCGACAGCATCGACGTGCCCCTGCTGGTCGAACGCTTGGATGCCAAGTCCCGATACCCGCTGCAACGCTCCTTCGTCATCCCGTAAGGAAAAAGGGGACGGGGGTCTTTTCAGTCATTCCTGCCGCTTTCTCGGACGACCGCGGGGACGGAGCGTATAGCCCAAGCCTGTCCGCTGGGCGACTTCTGCCATCCAGTCCGGATCTCCAAAAGGTCGCCCGCGCCCGACGCACTCTCGCAACGCTTGCAGTTCTCGCTCGCTGAGCGGCTGGTTCACACGTTCGATCCAGTTCGGCGTTCGAGGAATCGGCCAGGGCGAGAGCAGCTTCGGAAGGGGTTCCACCATCTGCGTCCACCTCCACAGCGAACCGTAACGCCAATCTTCCGCTCGCTGGACCAGATTTGCGCGCAGCGGATTCCGCTCCACATACCGACAGACGACCAGGAAGTGGTCGTCATCGGCAACCGGAAAGCTCTTGAAACGCGACTGGTACAAGTGGCCTTCGCCCGCCGTATGATAGTGGGCATGATACCGCTGGGTGTGCGTCGCCGTGACCCAGCGCAGCATCCGTCCCATCAACCCATCCTCGGAGGGCCGCAAAACCATATGCCAGTGATTCGGCATCAGGGTAAACGAGAACAACTCGACCGGATAGCGTTCCAAGCCTTCGCCCAGCACCCGGAGGAAAGCCTCGTAGTCCTCGTCCTTGTGGAAGATCGCCTGCCGGGCATTTCCACGATTCAGGGCATGGTAAATCGAACCAGCCTCATCCGCACGTTTTTGTCTGGGCATGACGGCTCACCATGGAAAGTTCGGATTCGGAGTCTGCTCCAAGCAGTATAGCAGACTCGTCACGTCAGAAAAGACCCCCGTCCCCTTTTCCATATGACGATTTCGGTTAGAATCGAGATTGGTCTGCCCGGCGTTATCCGTTCGATCGATGGTGGCGTCGGGGTCTTGTGACCGTCTCGTTGACCGCTTTCTTTTTCCTGATACCAAG
Source organism: Planctomycetaceae bacterium (assembly GCA_007695205.1). Lineage (GTDB taxonomy): Bacteria > Planctomycetota > Planctomycetia > Pirellulales > Pirellulaceae > SKKK01. The sequence continues at coordinate 5,136 of REEF01000281.1, read as the reverse complement.
GACCGTTGGAGGACCGCTCGAATGATCGACCCGAAACAGCACTCAGAAAACCGCGGCTTGTTGGAATCGGTGTTGCGTTATATCCCCGGTTTTCGAGGATACCTGGAAAAAGATTATCGGCAGGAGAGCGACTACTTGCTCCGCAAGTCGATGGCCGATCGCTTGCAACGCAGCAAGCAGGGCTTGGACGATTTCCTGCTGCAGATGGTCAACGCCGGTCAATTGGATCGGCTGGCCGACGGCGATCGGGCCAAGAATCGGTTGGATCGATTGATCCTAAAAATGCGTGCCGCCGTTCGCGGCTACAGTGGTTTTTTCGATTTTGTCCGCGTCGACATGGCCCTGCTGGACCGCGTTTACGAGCATGACATGGCGATGGTCCAGGAAGTCGAAACGCTGGGTACGGCTATCGAGCAACTGGCGGCCAAGCCCGATCCGGCTGCGGCATCGATCGCCGATATCCTGCAACGCATCGACTCGGTGGAACAACGCTTCGATCAACGCGGCAAGCTGCTCGAAGGGTTAGGGTCCTGAATTCCCGACCGGACACGTGCCAAAGAACTTGGATCGCAGGACCGGCAGAACATGAGCCCCAACGTTGCGCACGCAAGTAAGACGGATTGCCAATCCGTCCTACGAGAGATTCCTAAGCAGCGTAGGGTTTAAGTATCCGCTTTGGCGAAGGCCGATGGCGGCAGATCCGCGAACATGCGGGCCGCGGCGGGATACATGTCGGCCGGCAGCATCTGTCCTGTGGGCACGCGGCGATGCATTTCGCGGGTCAGTTTTCGGTCGTCCATGATCCATTTCCCATGCCGTTGAGCCAACCGGTAGATCTCGACGGCCGTCGGACCGGCTCCTTTGGCCAGCACTTGGGGCGCGGGCATCGTGGCGGGGTCGTACCGCAGAGCGACGGCCAGGGAAGTTCCGGCGATCAGAACCAGATCCGCCTGAGCGACTTCCGCGTCGCTCGCTTGTTGGGCAAGTTGATGGCGATGTTGCCGCCGTTGCTGGGCTTGGGTCGAGCCCTTTCGTTCTTCGCGAGAGGCTTCGCGTTGCTGGTCCTCGGTCATCCATAACTGCCGCTCGTGGTACCAGCGTTGGAGAGCAAAGTCGGCCAGGGCCAATACGGCAGCCACCGCCAGCAATCGCACGGCGACGTTACTCAGGATCGCAGCCCCACCGACCGCCAGGTGATGCAAGTTGCCGACGCCCAGCCCCAGGATTTCCGCACGCAAGTTCCACATGCTGCTGCCGGCGACCCCCAACATGGCCGCCAGTTTCAACAGCCCCCATCCGGTTCGCATCCAGTTGTCGACAGCTACCAGCCGCTGCAGGTTGGTGATCGGATTCAGACGCTGGGGATCGCAAGCAATCTTGTTGGGCACGAACAGGATCCCGAACTGTCCCACCTGAGAAATCACGGCGGCTAACCACAGCACGGCCAGGACGGGCAATAGCACCGCTCCCATCTGCAGGAACGTCTGACGTCCCAGTTCGACGGCCGCCAGCGGATCGGCGTCGATCGAAACCTGTCCACTGAGATGCGAGGTCGCCACTCCGCTGATCCAAGACGACAGATCGTTGCGTTGGATCCACAGCACGGCCAGTCCCGCCACCAGCACCGCGACCGCGACCACGTCCCGGCTGCGAGCCACATGGCCCTGTTGTCGAGCCTGCTGGCGCCGCTGGGGTGTCGGTGGATGGATCTTGTCGCCCGAAGTGCCACTCATGGTCGCTGCTCAATCACCTCCGGCGATGCCTGACAACGGGTCAGGCCCCGATTGAATCGCTTGGTAGACCGCAGCCAACGTGGCTTCGGCATGATCCTGGAAGATCCATGTGACACCGCCCAGCGTCAGGAAGATCATCGCCATGGCGACGGTCATATTCAGAGGAAAGCCCCATGACAGGGTGTGGATTTGGGGGACCAGCCGATTGACGGCACCCAGGACCAGTGCACTGATCAGCAACGCCACCAACACCGGCGCACTGACCCGCAGTGCCAATTCGAAGCTGCCTGCCACGACCTGCTGCAACGTGGTGAGCAACCCGTCACCAAAGCCGACACGCCCCGGCGGCATCCACTGGAACGTATCCAACAAAGCGACAAGAACCCGGCGATGGCCGCCCGTCAGCAGGAATGCGGCGACGCCGGTCAACTCGAATAACTTGCCAAACCCCGTCGATGCGTGGCCACTGGACGGATCGATCGCTTCGGCCAGCGACATGCCACTCATCTGCCCGATCCATTGTCCGCCAGCCTGTAGGCCGGCAACCAGAAGAACGACCGCCGCCCCCAGCATCAAGCCCAAGACGGCCTCGCGACAGGCGGCGCTGAGCAATTCCCAGGGTTCGTCCAGCAGCCCCACCACCGCAGACGGTTCCGTGATCGGCGCGATCATCAGGGCAATGGCCAGTGTCAATAGACCTCGAGCGATCCACGATGTCCGCGCACAGACAAACAGCGGGGCGACCAGCACCAGGCCGCCGATGCGAGTCGCAACCAGCAGAAACGCCAAAAAATGGCCCGGATCGATAGGCACCGCTCATGCTCCTGAATCACTGGCCGATAATCGTCATGGGAATCTCGCTGATCAGCATCTGCGAATACTCGACCAGCCGCGCGAGCAGCCAGGGCAACAGCACCGCCAAAGCGGCCATCATCGCCACGATCTTGGGCACCAGCGAGATCGTCGCGTCTTGGATCTGCGTCAGCGTCTGCAGGATTCCGATCCCAAAAGCGACAATCAGCCCTACCGCCAAGATCGGTGATCCCAGCATTAACGCGACCAGCATCGCCTGGCGGCCCAGATCGACGGCTTGTTCCATGGGCATGGCAGATCTTCTCCGAAGGATCACGTGTAGGGGACGAAACTCTGCATCAGCATCCCGACCACCAGATTCCAGCCGTCGACCAGCACGAACAGCATCAGTTTCAGCGGCAACGAGACCATCGTCGGCGGCAACATCATCATGCCCATCGAAACGGTGATACTGGACACGACGATGTCCACGATCAGGAACGGCAAATAGATCTGGAAACCGATCAAAAATGCGATCTTCAGCTCGCTCAACACAAAGGCGGGCAACAGCACCTGAAGCGGTACGTCATCGTAGGTCGACGGCTCGCCACGTTGCGATTCGGGCAAGTACTGGTAGAACAGCCAGACATCATCGCTGTGGCCGGCGATTTCGATCTGGCGACTCATGAAACGCCGGATCGGTTGGACGCCCGCCTGCCACGCCTCGTCCCAGCTCATCGCCACCCCCGGATCCGTGTAAGGCTGGACCGCGTCGTGGTAGACATCGCTCCAAACCGGAGTCATCAACAACAGGGTCATGAACATCGCCAGTGACGTGATCACCTGGTTGGGAGGCAACTGCTGAGTGCCCAACGCTTGCCGCAGCAGGCTCAACACCACCACGATGCGTACAAAGCTGGTCGTCATCAACAAGATCGCCGGCGCCAAACTGACCACCGACATCAGCAGCACGATCTGCAGCGTCGATTGGACTCGCTCGGGACTGGTCCAATCCTGCGGGGTGACCAGCGCAGACGAATCGGATACCACGGGCGGCTGTTCCTGAAGAGCATGCGAAAAGAAGTCCTCCGGCGTTTGACCTCGGGCTTGCGAAACCCATGTGCCGAATCCGACCAGCACCAGCAGCATCGCGACCAGCACCGGGCGGTTGGACAGGCACGTCACGAATTGGCCGACACGGTGGCGGTTGGTTACAGCGGATGGATGTGGCGAGCTTCGCATGGCTGCCTGCCAGGGGATCATCGGATAAGGGCGGGCGAAGAGGGCTGCTGTAACTGGCTGAGGATCTCGCGGAAAGATGCCGAGATACTGCCCGGTTGATCGTGGCGGCAGATGCCACTCAAACGATCGATCTCGATCGGATCCGTGATCTCGGTCAATGTCTCGGCGCTCGTGGCCGTGACGGCCAGCAACAACAGCTTATTGCCGACTTTGACCAAATGCATCTCCTGCCGTCCGTTCAGAGGGACGCGTCCCAAGGTCTGGACCACCTCGCCGGGCAGCATCGAGCCGTTTCGTCCTGCGACGCGACGTTGAAACCAGACCAGCAGCAAGAAAAGCCCCAAAACAACTCCCAAACTGGCGGCCGTGGTCACCAAAGCCTGAGCGGGACCGGTGGTCTCGGCGTGGCCCAACGCGTTACGCGACCTGGGCCCCGGCAGCATCAGAGTGGAAACCGACGTGCTTACGTCCTGATCCGGTCCCATGGACATTTGCGACGAACCAGGGACCAGTGTGATGGGCAATCGAATCGCCTGGGAGGACGAGTTGACCGAGACGAATCGCGTCGGATTGTTGCCGAGATCATATGCGGGGCCAGCGGCACTACCGTCCACGGTCGACGAAACCTCGGACCCATCAGATTGCTGGACGGTGACCGCCGCCGTGACGAGCAACGATAGCAGGATCGCCATGACATCCCCAAAAATTCCGAAAATTAGTTTCAGTTGCAAGCTACGGCTGACCGATCCCTGCGATAACGGATCGCTGGACACCACAAAGATCCTCACCCGAGTTGACGGCGACAAGCCGAGACGAGCCGGACGCATCTTGTCGCCAAAATCCCCTTCCAGAACAAGAGCAACTTTGCCCTGCCTCCGTCCAACCTGCCAGCGGTGCCAGCAATGCTACCGGACAATTGCGGGGGCAGCGTCCAACGAGCGAAGGCGCTTCAACAACGAACCGCTGGGGGAAATTGTGGCCCGCGGACGCCGGACGGGGGTCCTGATGTTTCAACGGCGAACCGCTGGGGGAAATCCCCTCGTCGTAACTCGCTGTTGCCACGACGGTTGGAGGCAGCAAATCGCGAACCTGGTTGGATGGGTCCATTCTCTGGGCATGGCGACTCACCGTCCCGTCACTAACGTCAATGGTACTCAGTAGTTTGCGCTTCCCGCGAATCTGCCTTGGTTTTGCCCACTACTCGAGGTTCGCGGGGGACATACCAGGGGAAAAGGGTGGAAAAGGACAGGCATCATTAGGATTGCCAGGTGACGTACTGCCGCCCGCGACCAGGCAGGCGTTTCTTCTCCCCCATCCCCTTGTCCGGCCCATCGCCGACGATTGCCGACTGCGGGTTGAGCTGGCACGT
>REEF01000719.1 GCA_007695205.1 Planctomycetaceae bacterium | reverse complement strand
GCCGTCCGCTCCTGACGGAGTGGTGTCGTCGAACGCGTCCGCGATGGGCCGATTCGCCTCGGGATCTGCCAGGTCTACCGGGACGCCTGCGGCGATTTCTTCGTACTCGCAGCGCATGGTCCAGCCGCCGCCGAGCGCTTTGTACAGGGCGACCAGATTCAAGGCCACCTGCCCGCGACTCTGCGCCAAGGCGTCTTGCTGAAGCACAGCCGCTCGTTGCGAATCCAGCACTCGCTGATAATCGACGACTCCCTCCTCGTAAAGCCTCATTCCGATCTCCAACGCCCGTAACGTTTCTCGCGTCGCTTGTTCCAACGATTCGACTCGTTGCCGCTCGCGCAAATAAGCCACGATCGCATCTTCGGCTTCTTTGTTGGCGGTCAGCACCGCGTTTTGATAGGCCAGCACGGCCTGCTGGAAACGCGCGTCCTCGACGCGCACTCGATTGCGGATCCGCCCGTAATTCAAAACGTTCCATTGGATGCCGGGCCCGATCCGCCCCGTGCGACTCTGCCAGTCGAACAGATCTCCAAAATTCTCGGCCTGGACCGCGATGTTGCCCGTGATCGCCAAGCTGGGATAGAATTCCGCTTCGGCGATCCCGATCCGAGCCGACTGGGCGGCCGCCTGACGTTCGGCCTGACGCACATCAGGGCGGCGTCGAAGCAGGTCTGCCGGAATCCCGATCGCCACTTCGGCGGGAGGCATCGGTATCGAACCCGATTCCGCCAGGTCCATGTCCAGGCTGCCAGGCGGCATTGCCAGCAGCAGGCACAGACCGTTTTGCACTTGGCGATGAGCCTGCTGCAGTTGCGGCAGTGACGATTCGGTGATCGCCAGTTCGGCGCCCGCTTGGCGCACGTCTAATTCTCCGACCACGCCCAGTTCGAACCGTTTTTGGATCAGGTCGAACGTCGCTCGCTGCAAATCCACATTGTGCTGCGTGTACCGAAGCTGCTCTTCGATCGCTCGTAACTGGATATAGGCCGCAGCGACCTCGGCTTGCAGCATCACCAACGCGTCATCGTACCCTTCGATTTGTGCTTCTAGATGAGCATCCGCCGATTCGATGCCGCGACGGATCCGGCCCCAAAGGTCCAGCTCCCAAGCCATATCGAACCCAGCCACCCAATCATCATAGGGCCGGATTCCTGGAAAGACTCCGAAGGGATACATGTTTTCGCTGAATCGGTTCCGAGAAAACGCCGCGTTGACCTGCTGCTGTTGCGGGTACCGATTGCCCGCAGCGATGCCTCGTTGAGCACGCGCTTCCATAATCCGCATGCCAGCGACCTGCAGCGGTAAATTCTGCTCGTAGGCCACAAATACCAAACGATCCAGCACGGGGTCATTGAACACCGACCACCAATGACCGTGTTCCGCCCAATCGGTCCGCAACGTCGAATCCCCCTCGTCGACCCATTGTGATGCGACAGCCGCCCCAACGCCCAGGTACTCGGGACCCACCTTCATTCCGTTATGCCACCATTGGCGAGCGCTAGTGCAACCGCTCAACACACAAGCAGTGCCAGCGATCATTATGACCAACGCGTGGAAGCCTCTCTGTCGGGTCATCCCCAAATTCCTCGTACAAAAGCCATCCCATCCCTGTGCGGACATGTCCTCTTCGGCGTTATCGACCAAGGAGCAAATCCGTCATGACCCAAAAAATCGTTATTTGAAACAGCCAGTCTTGACGAAATACCAATGAGTCTTCTAGAATGACCGGCCGGTCAATATTGGTTATTTCAGGGGTATTAAGTATTGTCGTGGTAGTGCCAGTTTTTACGAATAAGGGCTGGGAAAGTACGAGGGGGAGGAGGAATGATGGCGAAGCTGGCTGAACGGCGGAAGGAATTATTGGATTCCATGATGAAGGAGGCCGTCTACGAGGGAGCGGTACAGGTTCTGACGCAGTACGGGCTGAGTGGCACCACGATGGATCGAGTGGCGGCGGCGTCGGGAATGGCCAAGGGCAGCTTGTACAACTGTTTTCGCAACAAGCAGCAGTTGTTGGAGTTTGTCCATGACCGAGCGGTGACGCCGTTGCGTTTGGCCATCGACCAGGTGGTCGCCGGCCCGCTGGGTGCTGCGGAGAAGCTGAGGGTGATCATCCGTATGTGGCGCGAGTATCTGGTCGAGCATCAGGCGGTCTTCGAATTCTTGATCAGCGACCAGACGGTGAAGCAACGTCTTCGAGCGACGGAGCAGACGGCTCGTGATACGGGGATTCGGCAAGTGGTCACGATCCTGCGGCAGGGCATCGACGAGGGGGTGTTCCGCTCGGTGGACGTTCAAGCGGTAGCAGAGATGATGATCAGCGCGGCCATCGGATTGGTGGAACGGGAATTCGCGACCGGTCAACGGCGTGAGGTGGACGAAGCCGTCGAGACGATGAGCAGCGTTTTTTTGTATGGGTTTTCTGCGGAGCACGCATCATGAACAAAAGACTGACCGTGATGATTGCCCTTGTGTTGCTGGTTGCCTTTGCGGCAGCGTCTGTGCATTGGATGTGGCCGGTGGCTCGCGCCTTGGACAGCGCCGAGCCGGCTGTCGATGTTGTTCACCGGATTCCCGTGGTGCTGACAGCGACTCGCCATATGTTGTTCGAGAACTCGGTCGCCGTATCGGGCAGTATCCAGACGAAACACTGGGCGCTTGTGTCGGCTCGCTTGCCCGGTGTACTGGACGCCGTGTATGTCGATCGCGGGGATGCGGTGCAAGCCGATCAGACCGAGTTGTTTCAGACCGATTCGCTGAAGCTGACCAAAGCGGTCGCCATCGCTCGCCAGGGCCTGCAGGTTGCCGAATTGTCGGTAAAAGAGAAGCTTGCCAACCTGGAACAAGCGGTGGCCAACCAGGAGCTGGCCGAATTGGATCTGGAACGTTATCGATCGCTGTTGCGAGAAAACGCGGTGCCTCGGCAAATGTTCGACCAGCAGGAAACCCGTTTCAAGCAATCCAGTGCCATGGTTCGGCATGCCGAGGCGTTGTTGGAATTGGATCGTTCCAAACTGGAACAAGCGCATCTTCAATTGCAGATCGCCGAAAAGGATCTGGCCGACTCCTTGGTCCTGGCGCCCATTTCCGGCAAGGTCACCGAGCGGTTCATGGAACCCGGCGAGATGGCCGCACCGGGTTCGGCGGTGCTGAGAATCGAGGACCTTTCGTTACTGGAGATCTCCGTATACTTGCCGGAGGAGCACTTCCCGCAGGTCGAGCCGGGGCGGACGCAGATGCGAGTTACCGCTGCGGGCTTGGATCTGGGCGTTCGTCCGATCGTCTATAAGAGTCCCACGATGCATCGAAAACTGCGGACTTTCGAGGTCAAAGCCTTGGTCGATTTGGCGGAATCGGGCGTCGCGCCGGGCAGCTTGGCAGAAGCGATCGTCGTGCTGGACTCTCGCCGCGGCATGGGCGTTCCGGCCCCGGCCGTCCAGCAACGAGGTGCGGGAGCGGTCGTGTTCGTGGTCGAATCCGATCGAGCTCGCATGGTTCCGGTCACGACCGGACGCAGCAGCGATGGCTGGGTCGAGATTCTGGACGGCCGATTGCCGGCAGATGCACAGGTCATCACGATGGGCCAGCAGTTGATCAGCGATCGCAGCCCGGTGGTGGTGGTGAAGGAGGATGTACGATGATCCTATCCGACTTTGCAGTACGGCGTCCGGTGGCGATGAGCTGTCTGATCCTCGGGCTGACGCTGCTGGGAATCAATGCTTACCGCAAGATGGGCTTGGAACTGATGCCCCAAGCGGATGTTCCCTTCATCACGGTGGTGACCGTCTATCCCGGGGCATCGCCCGAGGAACTGGAGTCAGACGTCGCGAAACGGATCGAGGATGCGGTCGTTTCGATCGACGGTTTGAAGCATGTCAATTCGGTGTGCATGGAAAACGTCTGCCAGACGATGCTCGAATTCCAATTGGACGTGAACGTAGATATCGCTGCGACCGACGTCCGAGAAAAACTGGACCTGATCCGTGCCGACCTGCCTGCGGATGTGGAAGACCCGATCATTCAAAAATTTGACATCAATGCCAAACCGATCATCACCTTGGCGTTGACCGGCGACGTGCCGTTGGACGAGTTGTACGATTTCGCGGACAATACCTTGCGCGACCGGATCACCGTGATCGCCGGCGTGGCCGATGTGCAGTTGATCGGTGGCGCCAAGCGTCGGGTGCATGTGGAATTGGACCGCATCCGACTGGCCGCGCGCGGTTTGAACAGCCTGGACGTGGTCCAGACCATCCAGCAGGCGGTGCGCACCGTCCCCTCGGGCCGAGTCCGTGACGGCGGCACCGAATACACGGTCAAGTTCGATGCCGATGTCCAGCAGGTGATCGATCTGCAGGATCTGGAGATCGCCAACGAGAACGGACAACGCTGTTATTTACGCGACATCGGCCAGGTATTCATGGCGACCGAAGAACTGCGCCAGGCGGCCATGCTGGACGGGCGAGCGGCGATCGCGATCAAGGTGATCAAAAAGGCGGATGCCAACGCCGTTCAAGTCACCGATGCGGTTCGCAGTGCCATGGGCATGTTGAACGCCGAATTGCCGGGCGGCATGCAACTGGTATGGATCGAGGACGACGGCACGTTCATCGAAGCGAACAATCTAAGCGCCTGGTTGAACGTGGGACAAGGCATCCTGTTGACCGCCGGCATCCTGTTTTTGTTCCTCTATAATCTGCGCGCTCTGCTGGTCGTGTGCATCACCATGCCGTTGACGATCATCATCGGGCTGTTCTTCATGCAGTCCGTCGGTTTTACGCTGAACACCTCGACGCTGATCGCCATCGGCATGTCGGTGGGGATTCTGGTGACCAATTCGATCGTGGTGCTGGAAGCGATTGTCAAACGCATGGACCAGTGCGGCGACGCTCGCCAGGCCGCTCGACTGGGAGCCAACGAGGCGTTCATCGCCGTGCTGGCCAGTGCGGGGACGAACGTGGTCGTGTTGTTTCCGCTGTCGATGATGCCCACGTTGATCGGCATGTTCATCGGGCCGCTGGCGATGACCATGTTCATCATGACCGTGGTCTCGCTGTTTATCTCCTTTACGCTGACCCCGATGCTGTGCTCGCTGCTGCTGCAACCACGTCAACAAGATTCGCGGACGTTGTTGGCTTGGATGGAGCGAGGTTGGAACGGGGGCTTCCAGCGGCTGGTCGCTCTGTACCGCAGGCTGTTGCAGTTTAACGAGCGTCATCGTTGGGCGGCCGTACTGACCTTGCTGACGATCCTGGGCGTGTTCGTCCATTCGATGTGGCTGGGCGGTCAACTGGGTACGTCGGCATTTGCCGAGACGGATCGAGGCGCCGTCTATCTGAGGTTGGAATTCCCCACACGGTACGAGCTGGCCGAGACGGTTCGACGTGTGCAGCAGGTAGAAGCTCGACTGGCGGGACTGCCCGAATTGCGGCACGTGCTCAGCTCGATCGGCAAAGTCGAATCGATCCTGGGCCAATCCAGCGAAGGCGTCTACTTGGCCCAACTTCTGCTGAAGTTCTCCGAACGGACCGAACGCCAGACGACCATCGACGAACTGATGCATCAGGTTCGCAAGCGGATGGAAGGATTCCCCGACGCGCTGGTCGGTGTCAGCCAACCCTCGCTGATCGGCGGGCAAAGTAATCCGGTCGAACTGGAGATCTACGGCGATCGACTCGAGACACTGGATGATCTGATCCTGCAGGCATACGAGATCGCCGAGGCGATTCCGGGCATCCGCGATCCGGATACCAGCGTCCGGCCCGGCAAGCCCGAGATCCGCATTTTTCCGCGCCGTGCGGTACTCAGCGATCTGGGCATCCCCGCCGTGCCGCTGGGCCTGACATTGCGAGCGAACTTGGAAGGCATCAAGGCCGGGACGTTCAAACAGGAAGCTCGCAGTTACGATATTGTTGTCAAGCTGGCCGAGCAGGAAGGAAAGGACCAGATCCGTGCGTTCCAACTGGCGGGCATGGATGGCCACCCGCTGGTGCTGACCAACGTCAGCCGGATCGAAGAGACCGAGATGCCGGTCCAGATCATCCGGAAAGACAAGCGGCGGATCGCCAAACTGTATTCGCAACTGGACGAAAGCAGGCTGCCGCTGGGACTGGCAGTCCGGCAGATCAGCGCGGCGCTGGACCAGCATGTGGACCTGCCACCCGGTTACGGGTACGGCTTCGCCGGCGACTACGAATTCATGGCCGAAGGCCAAGCGGGATTGGCCGAGGCCGGGATGCTGTCGGTGATCCTGGTTATCTTGACGCTGGCCGCGATCCTGGAATCTTTTCGTCAACCGGCGGTCATCCTGGTCACCATTCCGCTGGCACTGATCGGCACGACATGGGCGCTGGCGTTGGCCGGCGAGAGTTTCAGCATCTTCGTCATCATGGGCATCGTGATGATGATGGGCATCGTGGTCAATAATGCCATCCTGATCATGGACCGGTTCAATGCGCTTGTGCGCGAGGGCACCCCGCGTCACCAGGCCATGATCACCGCCTCGTGTGAACGTTTCCGACCGATCGTCATGATCACGCTGGCCGCCGTTTTGGGCATGATGCCGCTGGCGTTAGGGCGAGGCATCGGGGCAGAAATCCGTACGGGCGTAGGGATCGCTTCGGTCGGCGGTATCCTGGTTTCCGGCGTCCTGACCCTGATCGTGCTGCCGATCCTGTACGATCTGTGCACGCGAAAAGAAAGTAAACCCCCGATCGGCTGAATCCCTGATGTTTGGCTTTGGGGATCGCTTTACTCGATGGAACCGCGGCTAGGAGATTCGTTCCGGATTCAAGATTTCCGGGTCGCCTGTCCGCTGAAAGGATCGGAAGTTCGAGACGTCGAGCGTGAAAAACCGCTCGGCTTTGCCCTTTCGAGCCGCGATCAAGCAAACGACCGCAGGCAACGTGGTGCGGCTCGGACGCGACCACTGCGGCGACCAGCACAGAGGTATCGATGAAATCCACCTTCAATGCTCCCGACGCATACCCGCGAAACGATCCAAATGTTCCTGGCGAGCGTCCTGAACCGCCTTCGCGGCGTCGAATCCCTCCCAGCCTACGATGACGCGCCGCTTGCCGCGCAGCTCCAGATGCACTTCGTTTGGTTCGCGGGTGAGTTCCAGCCGATCACCGACCAGTTCCAATCGCAATCGCGCGCCAGGCTGCAAGTGCAGCTTCTCGCGAATGCGTTTAGGAATCACCACTCTGCCTGCCTTATCCACCTTCAGCGTTGTCGCCATGCTGGACTCACCTTTCGCGTTCGTACGCCTCGATTTCCTGGCTTCGCCCTCCCAGTCCATCGGGAGTCTTTTGGACGGAGGCTTTTCCAACAGTTTCAAGAATACCATTTAGAATGGCATTGCCAATCCCATAAAATCCGGGAGGGTACGATCTGTGCACGCGAAAAGAAAGTAAACCCCGATCGGCCGCGCCCTTGCCGGTTCTGCTGATTTTGCCGATTAGGCTGATTTTTCGGACGATTCATGCCGAAAGAAGCCCTAGGCTCTGTCAGAAAAGGGGTCTGACCCTCTCCGGGCACACCGTATTTCCCGAGTTTTCAGCGTGCCCTCCAAAGGGTCAGACCCCTTTTCTGACAGAG
>REEF01001082.1 GCA_007695205.1 Planctomycetaceae bacterium | reverse complement strand
ACGGTTCGGTCAGCGGCGGACCACCTGCGGCCCCGCTGGCTAACAACAGCACCGTGTCGTTGGTGCTCATGTGCCCCTCGACACTGATGCAGTTGAAGCTGTCCGCCACCGCTGCCGAAAGGCTGTGCTGCGCATCGGCCACGTCCAATGGGGCATCGGTCAGGATCACGGCCAGCATCGTGGCCATTCGAGGCCCGATCATGCCAGCCCCCTTGGCCATCCCCGCCAGATGGATCGTACGATCCTGCAGCGTTAGCACCCGTCCGGCAACCTTCCTGCCGCGGTCCGTGGTCAAGATCCCTCGCGCGGCTTGTTCAAACGAGGCCGGATCGTTGCCCAAGGCTGCCGCTGCGTCTCGGATTCCGGCCGCGATCCGCTCCATCGGGAGGAACTGACCGATAATCCCCGTGGACATCACCAGCGCCTGATGCGGTTGGGCTCCGCATACCTGCGCGGCCATTTGCGCCATGGCTTCCGCATCCCGGATACCACGCGCACCGGTGCACGCGTTGGCATTCCCGGAATTGGCCACCACCACGCGGATGTCCGCAGATGGCGTTCGTTGGCGATCGATGGCGACCGGCGCCGCGTAGACCAGATTCTGCGTGTAGACCCCCACGCCCACCGCCGGTCGGTCGGTGATGATCAGAGTCAAGTCCTGGCGAGTCGGATCCTGCTTGATACCGCAAGAGACGCCCGCGAAACGAAATCCGGCTGGGACGATGATCGACACGTGAGGATGCTCCCGAAGTTCAAGATAGCTCAAGGCAACAGTGCTGTGGTTTCCGGAAAACCAAGCATCCAGTTGAAGTTTTGGACCGCCGCACTCGATGCCCCCTTCATCAGGTTGTCGATACAACTGATCACCAGCACACGACCTCGGACACATCGCACCGTCAGGTGGCAGGAGTTGGTACCGCTGACGTGCTTCGTGCCGGGCAGCCCATCGACGACCTGGACGAAAGGCTTGTCCGAGTAGAAGTCGCTCAGGGCTGCGACCAGTTCGGATTCGGTCGCTTTGTCCGCAGGCAAAGCATAGGCCGTTGTCAGGATCCCGCGATCCATGGGAACCAGATGTGGCGTGAAAATCACCTCGATCGGCTCCGGCGCGAACCAGCTTAGCACCTGGTCGATCTCCGGCGTGTGCCGGTGCTTGCCCACGTTGTAAGCGGCCAGCGATTCATTGCATTCGGGGTACAGTGTGCCCATTTTCGGGGTTCGTCCAGCCCCGGTCACTCCGCTCTTGGAATCTAGGATGATCCCCTCGGTGTGGATCAACCCCGCCTTTAGCAGTGGAGCCAGTGCCAGGATGGCCGACGTGGGATAACAGCCGGGATTGGCGACGATCTGCGCTCCGCGAATCTTGTCGGCAAAAAGTTCGGGCAATCCGTACGGCACTTGACCCAAACGATCGGGATCGACGTGAGTTTCGCCATACCAGTCCGCATAAACCCGCGCATCGTGCAGCCGATAATCCGCGCTGAAATCTACGACTCGCCGGCCCGCGTCGGCCAGCGACTTGACGACCGCCGCCGAAGCAGCATGTGGCAGGCAACTGAAGACGCACTCGCAACGCTCGGCGATCTGGTCCGGCTCGAGATCTTCCAGCGGCAGATCCAGGCGCCCGGTCAGCGAAGGATGGATGCTGGAAATCGCCGGCCGCCCGCTCTGGCGACTGGTCAGGGTCGTGATCTTCACCTCGGGATGACGCAACAAAACCTTGATCAATTCGTAGGCCGTATAGCCCGTCGCCCCGAGAATTCCCACTGTGATCATGTTTGTATACCTTCCTCCCCATAATCGTTGCGGCTGCGATGCTCGATCAGCTCGCCTCGTTTGAAATTGCCAAAAGACGGCACAAAAACTGCTTTGTCTCCCGCGCGATCCCCGGTGAAGAACTCTCGCGCGGACCCGCCAGATTCAGCACTCGGATCTCATAACCTTGTAGCCACTGCCGCACACGCTGAACGTCCTGGCCGTCGTCCGCATTCAAGTCGACCGAGATCACCGGCCGTTGATGCTTCCGGCACAGCCGACGCGTCAAGTAGGTGCCACCGAACAAGCGGTTGCGGTACAGGATCAACGTCCCGTCCGAATCGATCACATTCTGCTCGGTACGGACCGGATACTCGGGCGAAGAAGTCTCGTGCAACTTGTATTTCGTGGGGATCGTACCATCTTCAGCGAGACGACCAAGGGGACACCACCCTCCGTGGGGGATTCCCAGCGTGATTGCCGCATCCAAAGCGCCCCGGTCCACCCCGGTCTGTCCTCCCGAAACGATCCGCTCCAATTGCATCGGCCCGCCATCCTCCTTCGTGGGCAACGTGATACGAAGGCAGACATGGTACCAAATCCAAGGCCACGAGTGCTACGACCAATGAAGCAGAATGCAGAATAATCGTGGGTTGTCGTAGTTGACTTGAACGCTCTTGGACTGGTACGTTACAGCGATGGATCGAATCCGTTGGCAACCGGGAGTGATCGTGTGAGTCGATACGAAATCGTGTTGTACTGGAGCGAAGAAGACCAGGCTTTCATCGCCGAAGTGCCGGAATTGCCGGGCTGCGCGGCAGACGGTACAACGTACCAGGAGGCAGTGGCGAATGCGGAACTCGTCATCGAAGAATGGATCGAGACGGCGCGGGATCTCGGTCGTTCAATCCCGCAACCTCGTGGAAGGCTGATGTACGCCTGATCGCATTCGCGTTACCTCAAAAAATGCACGAACATGGTCACGGCAGACGCTTCCATTGCTGGTGTACACCACAATGACCGAGCGTTATAATCCGGTTAGCGCTTCCCATGCCGTTTTTGATTGATCCGTGTTTCACGTTGTTGTGTGGTGCAAGACCTGGCGCGGAAACCTCGCGGATCCCAAACGGTACCAACCTTTCCCGCCGATGGAGACACGCCATGTGCAACGCATGCCTCACAGGGCGGCTGGGCCGTCAGCCAAATTCGAGCTACCGCTCGGCTGGCATTGGTCCGCTCCCGTTGGTCGCTGACCCGTACCACCACCGCGATTGGCTCCGCCGCACTGCCGTGATGCTGCTGACGACGTGGATCATCGCAGGGTGGGGACTGCCCGTCCATGGCCAACTTCGCACGATCGACGAAGGCATCGCCAATCCGGGCTTCGAAGAAACCGCGTCCGACGGCTCGGCAGCGGATTGGACCTGGTGGTCGCGCGATGGCGGCGGACAAGTGACGGTGGTCAGCGATCCGGTCCACAGCGGCGATGCTGCCGTGCGGATCGAGTACGATGGCCAGGCCGATTGGGCATGGACCAATTCGACTCGGCTGCCCGTCCAGCCGGGGGACGAATTGTGCGTGCGGGCATGGGTGCGCGGACCCGTCGGAGGCCAGCCGGTTTCGGTCGATGTGGTCGGATACCAGGACGGCAAGCTGTTTTCGTGGCAACTGGGCCGCGGGCGAGCTTCGATGACCGGCCAGTGGACCGAAGCGAAAGGCTTCCTCCGCATACCGGAAGCGGTGAACGAAGTTCGAGTCCGCTTGACCGGCCGCGGCAAGACGGATGTCACGGTCGACGACGTATCGTTGCGGCTGGAGAAGATCGAATTCCCCGAACGGCCCCCAGTTCAAGGCTGGGCGAACGAGCGCGTTCGTGAAACGCTGGGACGCGGTGCCGTGGCCATGTGGACCGACGGCGGCGTCTATTTGAGCTGGCGACTTCTGGCCGAGGATGCCGAGTCCATCGCGTTTGACGTGTATCGCCGCGATGGCGACCGCCCGGCGGTGAAAGTCAACGATCAACCGGTGGTTCAAACCACGGACTTTCTGGATACGTCCTTCACGCAAAAGGATACGCGGCCGACCTATACGATCCGGCCTGCTTCCGGACACTCGGGGGTGTCCGGCGACGCTGTCTGGGCAGAAACCGGCGAGGGGACACCCTATGTCCGCGTTCCGCTGCAAGACGAAGCCACCTTGTTCCAGAAAGTGGGTATCGCCGATCTGAACGGCGACGGGGTCTATGATTACGTGATCAAACAACCGCACCAGAACATCGACCCGTGGCACGTGTACTGGCAGAAATCGCCCGATACGTACAAGATCGAAGCCTATCTGAGCGACGGCACGCTGTTGTGGTCGCACGATCTGGGATGGGCCATCGAACGGGGCATCTGGTATTCACCCTTTATCGTCGCCGACCTTAACGGCAACGGGCGAGCCGAGGTCGCCGCCAAGATCGGCGAGGGCGACCCGCGCGACGAAGATGGCAAGGTGACCAGCGGCCCCGAGTACGTGGTGGTCTGGGACGGGATGACCGGCCAGGAAATCGCCCGCGCGCCCTGGCCGGACCGCGATGCGTTCGAATCGTATAACCTGGCCAGCCGCAATCAGATGGCGGTGGCCTATCTGGACGGCAAGACGCCTTGCCTAGTGACCCTGCGCGGCACCTACGGCCGGATGCTGGTCCATGCCTACCAGTTGCGGGACGGCGAATTGGAGCGGCTGTGGGAGTACGATAACGAAATCTACGGCGGCATGTATTGGGGACAAGGCGCCCACTTCACCCAATGCGCCGACATCGACGGAGACGGCCGCGACGAAGTACTGCTGGGCAGCGCGGTACTGGACGACAACGGCATCCCCCTGTGGAGCACGGGGCGAGGCCATCCCGACGCCTTTTACCTGACGGACATCTACCCCGGCAACCCCGGCATGGAGATCGCCTACGTGATGGAGACGCGCCAACCGGCCGGCGGCGGCTTGAACGTGGTCGATGCCCGCACCGGCCGGACGCTCTGGGCGTTGGACACCCCGACTCGCCATGTCCACGGCAAAGGCATGTGCGCCAACATCGATCCGACCTTGCCCGGTTCCGAGGTTTACGGCGCCGACGCCGACGGCCACAAACTGACCGAAAATCGGTGGCTGCTGGCCGCAGACGGGACGCTGCTGCGCAGTGGAGAAGATTGTCCCTGGAGCTTCGACATCCGCACCGTCTATTGGGACGCCGACCTGCAGAAGGAGATCATGCGCGGCAGCCGGATCGCCGATTACCAGGGCACCACGCTGGCCGAAGGTATCACGGGACGAGTGATCCTGAAAGCCGATGTGCTGGGCGACTGGCGCGAGGAGATCATCGTGTCGGTGGCGGGCGAGTTGAGGATCTACACGACCCCGATCCCCGCGATGGACCGGCGCGTGTGCTTGATGCAGGATCCCGTCTATCGCCAGGTGACCACCATGAACTCGATGGGCTACACCCAGGATCCCACCCTATCGTACAACCCTGAGTTGCGATCGCCGAACCTGAACCTGACCTGTCTGATCGAAGGTCGTGACCACCCCGTGCTGCAAGTGGTGGTGTCGGCGCCCGAGGACCGTGCGATCCACGGTAACGTCCACTTGGCAACCGAAGCCGGTATCCGCTTGGAACCCGCCGAATTCGACGTCCGGATCGAACCGGGCGAACGAATCATCCAGTTGGTCACCATGACCACCGACGGACAATCCGCCCAGCAAGGGATCGTCCATGCCCACCTGAAAGCCGACGGCGTCTCCCTGCAAGGCCAAGTCCCCGTGCAAGTCCCTGCAGCAGAACGATAGCAGACCCGAACGAAACCGTCCTAAGAGGAGGGCCAAGCGAAGGTGTCGCACTCGGACATCAACCGCGCAGCGGCGGCTACAGACAGCCTGGGGTGCCGAGCGCGTGGAATGATTGTTGTGCCACACGGACCGCGGTAGAATGAAGCGGTGGGTCACAGCGGCACTTTTCTCCAGCGCGTTGCGAAAGGCGGCTGATGCGCCCGCTGAATCTCGTCTCGCTTGGTCTGATGATGGAAAGGAACTTGGTCATGTTCTCGAGTATCTGGTCTTCGAAATGGTGTTGTTTATATCTCGCTGGCAGCCTGATGCTGCTTCCGGTCGTGGGCCGTGCAGCCGAGGAAATCGATCTGTCGCATGTGCCGGGACGAGCCGTGGCGGCGGTGGTGCTGCACCCCGAGCGGTTGGCGAAATCGGCCGAGTTGGAGCTAATGCCGTGGGAGGTCGTCCAGGTTTCTGTCCAGCGGCAGATGGGCTTCGATCCGCTGACGATCCGGACCGCGATCGGCTTCGCCGCAGCACCGACCGAGGATGGGCCGCCGGACTGGGGAGTGGTCCTGCGTTTCGCCCGATCGCAGGAGTTGGGCGGCGGGTGGCTGGATCAGACCGAACCAGCGACAATCGGAGAAGTTGCCTACCGGCGCGCCCTGTTTCCGACGGACCCCAGCATCTGCCAGATCGACGACCAAACGCTGCTGATCGGCACCGAACCGATGCTGCTCGAGATGATCCAGACGCCCGATGCGGACAGCCCGTTACGGCAGATCCTCAGCCGCACCCCGATGCGGAACGACATCACCGCCGTGCTGGCCGTCGCTCCGGTCCGCGACCTGGTCAACCAGTTCTTGGCTCAGATGCCTCCCCTGCCGCCGCCCTTGCTAGGTCTGCTGGAATTGCCGGACCAATTGGAGACCGTGATGATTGCGTTGAATCTGTCTCGCGAGCGGAACAGTGGCATCAAGCTGATCGCTACGGACGAAGCCGCCGCTCAGAAGATCGAATCGACGCTGCAACAGGGCTTGGGATTTGCCAAGCAGATGCTGTTGGGGCAGATGTTTCAGGAGATGCCCGACGCCGGCGACGATCCCGAACAGCAGGCGATGCAACGTTATCTGGTGCGCATCGCCAATACGATCGAGGGCCGTCTGCGTCCGACGCGAGACGGCAACCAGGTGCTGGTCACCTTGAGTGCCGACTATGCCACCACCGGCGGCGTCCTGGTCGCCCTGCTGTTACCCGCCGTCCAGGCGGCGCGCGAGGCGGCTCGCCGGACGCAAGGCATGAGCAACCTGAAACAAATCGGCTTGGCCATGCACAATTTCCACGACACCTACCAAGCGTTTCCCGCAGCGTACAGCATGGACGCCGACGGCAAGCCGCTGCTCAGTTGGCGAGTGCATTTGCTGCCATTCTTGGAGCAAATGATACTGTACGAACAGTTTCGGCTGGACGAGCCCTGGGACAGCCCACACAATCGGCAACTGATTCCCCAAATCCCGCAGGTCTACCAAGCGCCCAGCAGCCGAGCCCCCCTGGGAAAAACCAATTATCTGGGAGTGCGTGGCGAAGGCATGACGTTCATCGCACCAAAACAGGCCGATACGACACCCCGAGGTCTTTCCTTCCGCGACTTTACCGGTGGGTTGTCAAACACCGTGATGGTCGTCGAGGCCAATGACCAGTCGGCGGTCGAGTGGACTCGGCCAGTCGACTTCGAACCGAACTTGGAGCGACCGCTCGAGGGACTGCTCGGACTGCGACCCGGCATCTTTCAAGCTCTCCATGGCGATGCCAGCATCCGTGCTATCAGCGAAAACATCGATCCCGAGATATTGATACGGTTGTTCATGAAAGCTGACGCACCCACCAACGATGATCGATGATAAGACTGGTAAGCACGCGGCTAGGTAGTTCTCGGTGGAATCGACGGAAGGGGTCGGGAGTCGTTTTCGGGGGGGCTGGAGTCCTGGGTGTTTTGGGGTTGCCCCAAAACACCACCCCCCCCCCCCCCCCAAAAAACGGG
>REEF01000236.1 GCA_007695205.1 Planctomycetaceae bacterium | reverse complement strand
TTTTCGGGCAACAACCAACCATGTGTAAAACGTGTTCTCCTAAAACGACTCCCGACCCCTTCCACAAAACGCCACACGAATTCATTTGCCGATCCTAAGGTCAATTCGCTGGTGGTCCTGCGGCACGGCTCCGCGCCCGTTCGATCGACTGCAGCGCAAGGTATCGGTCACCGAATTTGGCCATGTTTTCCAGTTCCGTGTCGTACTGGTCGTAGTGACGCTCCTCGTCCGCCACCAGATCCTCGAACAGCTTCTTCGACACCGAATCCGCGTTCGCGCCGCACTCGTTCGCCCATTGGTTGTATTGCCGAGCGCTATCCTCTTCCATTTTCCGCGCGCACTGGAGCATCTTATCGATCTCTTGGATCTTCTGAACCGCTTCGGCGACGACCATCTCGACATCGCCCTTCAGGAAAAGAATCCGCTCGGCGAGCCGTTCGACATGGATCATTTCCTCGATCGCTGTCCGCTTAAACAAATTTGCCAGTAGATCATAGCCCTGATCGTCGCAGTGAAAGTGGAAGTACATGTACTGGTGCACCGCGGACATTTCGTCGGCCACCGCTTCATTCAACACAACGATACTTTTTTCGTGCATGACATGGTTTCCTTTTGATCTGAGCTGGTTGACGCGGAACGTTCGAAACAACACGGTAGCATATCCGGCAGATCGGCAAGATGTCAATGACGCACCGTTTCAGGCGACAGCGATGCCCTGGTTGCACGACGCGATCGAAGTGGTCATGCTGAGTCTTTGCGGTTCAGAACACTCATAGGAGCAGAACGATGTTTCGTAGCGGGTTATCGTGCCTGGTGTTCGTTTGGTCCATGACAGTCGGGGCGTCTGCCGCGGATTCCGGTCTGGAGGCATTGGTGGGCCAGGGCGGCCGAGTCCAGTTGACACAAGGTCGAGAAACGATCGCCGAACTGACGGCAGGAGTCTATAACCAGGACTGGGTCTCGGCGGATGCTTCCGCCCATCCCGAACGGCAGGATACAGAATCCAGGCGGCATCTGCAGATCCACGTTCCGGGTGGGGGACAGTTGCGCGGCTGGGCAGACCTGGTGGAACAAGATGGCGCACTGAGTGCTCGCTACGAGATGACACCCGATCGAGATTTGGTGCTGAATTCCCTGCAGGTTGGTACCAGTTTCGCCATCCAGACGTTGGCCGGTGGACGTTGGCAGGCCGACGAGCGTCAAGGGACTTTTCCAGCAGAATATGATGACACGGTTGTCTTTTCAGGTTCGATCCGCCGGCTGGCGATCGAGTTGCCGGGTGGGGGGGACCTTCTGTGGACCTTTCCCGAACCCACGTCGGTGCTATTGCAGGACAACCGGCAGTGGGGCCCATCGTTTTCCGTACGGATCTTTCGGTCGTCCAGTACCCAGCAACCGTTCGCCGCAGAAGTGCCCGTCGCCATCGATTTCACGTTGACCGCACGTGGGGGTGTCCGTGTCGAGCATGATGCGCCGGTGACCATCGTGGCGGGAGAAGACTGGATTCCGCTGAATCTGGAGTTGGAAATCCAGCCTGGCAGCGCCTTGGATTTTTCCGGGATGGGATTGCAGGATGCTCCGGCAGGCAAACACGGCTGGCTGTTGGCAGATGCGGACGGCCGATTCGTCTTCGAGCAGCAACCCGACAAGCCGGTTCGTTTCTATGGAGTGAATCTCTGCTTCTCGGCTCATTACATCACCCACCAGCAGTCCGACCAACTGGTTGATCGGCTGGTCCGATTGGGCTACAACGCACTGCGTTTGCATCATCACGAACGCGAACTGACCGAACCCAGCGAAGGTCGTTTGCGCATGAATGCCGATAAGCTGGATCAGTTGGATTATCTGGTCGCCGCTTGCATCCGCCGCGGCATCTACGTGACCACGGACCTGTTCGTCTCGCGACCGGTGGACGTTGCGCCGTTTTTGCCTGAGGGAGTCGACGCTCGCCATGACGCTATGAATCGCTTCAAGGTTTTGGCGGCGTTGAATCCGGCAGCGTTCGAGAACTGGAAGGCCTTTTCGCGGCAGTGGTTGGAACATGTCAATCCGTACACTGGTCGTGCGTACAAGGACGAGCCGGGTTTGGCATGGCTGGCGTTGATCAACGAGGGCAACCTGACGAACTTCGTCAGTCTGGCCAAGGACATTCCCGACTACCAACAGGCCTGGAATCGCTGGCTGATCCAGCAGTACGGGGATCGCGATTCGCTGGCCGCTGCTTGGGGGACGATGCTGAGCGACGATCAGGACCCGCAGCGCGGCAACGTGCCTCTGGACGGTTCGGTGTATGGCCAGGATCGTCGCGCGCGGGATTTGATCCTGTTTTTGACTCAGGTCGAGCATGATTTCCTGATCCGCGCCACGGAGTTCCTGCGCAAGGAACTGGGCGTCAAGGCACTTTTGACCAACATGAACGGCTGGACGAACCATGCGGTCAGCCAGCAGATCCGAGCCGACATGGATTACGTGGACGACCATTTCTATGTCGATCATCCCCGCTGGCTGGAACAATCGTGGCGTTTACCCAGCCGTTGCGACAACACCAGTCCGATCGCGGGAGGAGCCAGCGGGGGACGTCACCTGGCCTTTACTCGTCTGTTGGACAAGCCGTTCACGGTGTCGGAATACAATTACTCAGGCCCCGGACGTTACCGAGGCGTCGGGGGCATCCTGACCGGCGCGTTGGGAGCCATCCAGGACTGGGATGCGATCTGGCGATTCGCCTACAGCCATAACCGCGACCATCTCTTCCAGCCCGGGCGCATGGATTACTTCAACATGGCCTCGGATCCGTTGAGCCAGGCGGCCGAGCGGGCCAGCATTTGTCTGTTTTTGCGAGGCGACATGCAACCGGCGCCCCACAGCGTTGGGATCCTGATGACCCCTGACGACTTTGGGCACCCGCCGTCCCAGATCCCTCGCCTGGCACCCGCGTGGCATTGGGCCGCCTGGGTGACTCGAGTCGGTACGCTGGTCAGCGACGATCCGAAACAGTCTCTTCCGCACGATCTGATCCTGCCATTGAATTGGGCAGCAGCCAAACAAGACGCCGGCACATCGGAAACCGAGATCGGTGATCCGTATGCCCTGGGCTGGGAGCAGGTGGCCGATCTGCTTCGCCAGCGAGGTATCTTGTCCGCCAGCAACCCCACCGACCCGTCCAGGAACATCTACCGATCCGAGACGGGCGAGATCACGATCGAGGCCCCCCAAGACCGCATGACCCTCGACACGCCGCGAACAGCAGGCGGTTTCGCACCGGCGGGCGAGCACATTCAGACGGCCCATGGTGTTCAGATCGCCATCCTGGATACCGATGCCACGGTTTGGGTCAGCGCGCTGGACGACCAACCGATCACTCGCAGTCGTCGGTTGCTGGTCACGCACTTGACCGATCTGCAGAACACCGAGATCCGCTATGCCGAACGAGCGCGACAAACCCTGCTGGACTGGGGCAAGCTGCCGCATCTGGTCCGCGCGGGCAAAGCCCAGGTCCGTATCCGGTTACAGGATGCGGCTGACTACCGTATCTGGGCCCTATCGACCAGTGGGCAGCGATTGGAGGAAGTGCCGCACACCATCGGAGCCGATCACCTGGTCTTTACCGCCGACGTAGCCGCCTGCGACCAGCATGGTGCCGTGTTGACCTACGAAATCGCCCCGCAGTAAATCCAGTGAAAACCTCTGCTCGATGAGTCTCCTGTTTTCCCGCCGGGACCGGATGCCGGAAAGAGCATGGTACCCGAACGGCCGCTGCGCGAGAACTGACCATGAGACCTTGCGCATAGAATGGACAGCTACCGATCACCACCAGCAACTGGACCAAAGTAAATCTCGGAGAACGGCGTTCGCCACAGTGTTCTCAAAAAAACCATCGAGGCCCATCGACATGCGACATAGGCTACCTGATTCCCCGACGGCAAAACCTTGGTTATATTCAAGCGATCATTCCCCGAGTCAAGGAGGCCCACCATGCAGAACACTTCGCTCCGTTGCGCTGCCATCTGGCTGATGCTGCTGTTCGTGCCGGCCGTCACCCAAGGCCAGCAGGAACTGCCGGATTGGACGGCGAAGATCCGATCGGACCATCCGCGATTGTTCTTCAATGCGCAGACGTGGCCGGCCGTGAAACAACGGGCTCTGAACGACGAGCACGCTTGGTATCGCCAGGTCAAGTCGCGCGTCGACCAACTGCTGGCAAAGACGAAAACCGACGGCGAACTCGAACCGCGCGATCTGGGGCCGGAAGCCGCGTCCGCTGCGTTTATCTTCCTGATGACCGACCAGCCCGGTTATCTGGACCTGGCAAAACGGTGCCTGGAAGCCAGCGTAGCCTACTACGAACAGTGCTACGAGCAGCGGAAATCCGTCAACTGGTATTCCACGTCACGCGTACATGCCATCATGGCCTGGGATTGGCTGTACAACCGGCTGACCGAAACGGAGCGTCGGGAGATCATGTCGCGGCTGGTGCTGACCATCGATCGCGTCCTGAACGCCAAGCCTACGATCTACCGCGAGAACATGTCCGGCTACAACACGGGGTTTTACGGCGTGAGGAACTGCCTGTGGTTTATCGGCTGTACGGCGTTCGGCACGGAGATCGAAACCGACACGGTCAACCAGTGGCTGGTTTGGGGCCATGACGAGAACCGGAAACTGCTGGCGCACCGTCAACGAGCTTGTGGCGACGATGGCGGAGGCGCCTCGCCGACCTTGGGCTACGTCTTCGGAGCATACCCGTGGGCCGAGCAGAACTTTTTCTACACCTGGTTGTCGTCGACCGGCGAGAACATCGCACCCGACTGGCCGCACGGCGCCTGGCTGGCCAATTATGTGATCTGGAACTGGATCGCCGCCGAGCCCTTGCCGCTGCAGTTCGGCTACGGGGACACGCCGCATACCGACAACCGGTTGCCGATCAGCCAGTTGTACACGCACATGGCGAACATCCGACACCTGTACGGGCGTGCCGAACCCGAGGCGGCTGCGCTGGCCCACCATGTGCAAAACTTGCTGCCCAACCCGGGCTATTCGAACACGTGGTTCATCTATCCGTTCCTGCTTTCCGAACTAGAGAATTCTCCGGAACCGCTCGCGCCGGAGAATCTGCCCCACGCGCGGCATTTCGAGACAATGGGCCAGGTGTTCATGCGATCGGGTACCGGGCCCACAGATACCTACTGCCTGTTCACCTGTGGCGGGATACTCCGCCAGCACCGCCACTACGACGCCTTGAACTTCGTGATCTATCATCGAGGCTTCTTGGCGCTCGATTCCGGCACACGCTACGACGAATTCACCAACGGGCAGCATCTGGCCAACTACTTCGCTCAGACCGTCGCCCATAACTGCGTCGTGATTCATCAACCCGGCGAGCCCGTTGCACGCTACTGGGGTGGCACGGTCGAAGGCAATCACGGCGGCCAACACCAACAACTGGGCTCGGTGGTCAAAGCGTTCGAGACCAATGATGATTTCGTCTACGTGGCCGGCGACGCCACCGCCTGCTACCAACACGGCACCGTCCGTCGCCAGGGGCAACCCGATCTGCCGGAAAAGTGCGAACTGGTCACCCGACAATTGGTCTTCTTGCTGCCCGGTCACTTCGTGATCTTCGACCGCGTGACGACGACCGATGCCAGCTACCAGAAAGATTGGCTGATTCATACGGCCCATGAACCGGTGATCGACGGCCGGACGTTTCACGCCGACCATGGCGACGGCCGGATATGGTGTCGCACGCTGCTGCCGCACCAGGCCCGTTTGACGCCGGTCGGCGGCCCCGGCAACGAGTTCTTTGCAGCGGGCAAAAACTGGCCCATCCAGGCCAAGGGTCTGCGGCCGGAACAGCTTGCCATGATGGGACAGTGGCGAGTCGAAGTGACGCCGTCCGAACCACGCAAAGAGGATGTGTTTCTACACGTCATCCAAGTCGGCGATCAACGTCTGACGGTCATGGATCAGACCACGTTGATCGACGAAACAACACGTTACGGAGTCCGTCTGAACATCGGCACGGAAACATGGGAAGTAGTTTTTGATACGACGGGCAACCTGGGCGGCCACATCCGACGCACCGGAACGAAAGCATCCCTCGACCAACCACTG
The DNA here is from genome assembly GCA_007695205.1 of Planctomycetaceae bacterium. Classification (GTDB taxonomy): domain Bacteria; phylum Planctomycetota; class Planctomycetia; order Pirellulales; family Pirellulaceae; genus SKKK01. The sequence continues at coordinate 1,503 of REEF01000236.1, read as the reverse complement.
ACCTCGAAAGTCGAACCCCAAAGCGGTATCATGCTGCGATCCCTGCCCCCCTGACCTCTGACCTCTGACCTCCGACCTCCGACCTCCGCCCTCCGACCCCTGACCAACCCCAAGGAGCTGCCAAAATGACTGGACGTGCCCTACTTTTTCTGTTGTTCGTCGCGTTTGCGCCGGCCGCGTACGGCGACCGGATGACGTACGAGGAAGCCAAACAGCGCATGAATCCGCCTCCGTTACCCGAGTTCTGGGTGGGTGACGTGGCGGATCTACCGGCCAGATGGGAACAGCTTCGTGTCGGCAAGTGCGAGGTGATCGCTACCAGTCCCGGGGGTCGTCCGCTGCATTTGATCACCTACGGCGAGCGGGAAGACATGCCACGGCGGGCCAATTTCAATTCGGCCGTCGGCGCCCGGAACCTGGCCGACTATCTGGACAAGGAGGCGCGGGAAAAGCCGGTAATCTTCTTTGTGGGGCCTGTCCACGGTCATGAAGTCGAAGCGCTGACGGGATTGGTGAATCTGATCCAGATCATGGAGACCGGTCGGGATCTGACCGGCCGCGAACGTGGCGAGCTTCGGGAGTTGGGGCAGCGTTGCCGTCTGCTGATCCTTCCTGCGGGCAATCCCGATGGCATCGCCCGTTTTGAACCGCGCACGGCATTCGGTATGACGCATGCCGAGTTTCAATTTTGGGGCCAGGGCACGTGGAGCGACCATAGGATCGCCTACTGGCCGGATTCGAAACGGGAGCATCCCCGCACGGAATCTGAGACCGGGTTCTTGGGCTGCTACTTCAACGATGCGGGCGTCAACCCGATGCACGACGAGTTTTTTGCTCCGATGAGCACCGAGGCACCGGCGATTCTGAAGGTGGCCATGCAGGAAGGCCCGGATCTGGCCGTCTCTCTGCACAGCCACCAGGCGGTACCCGTTTTGTTACGGCCTGCCTACGTGCCCTTGGACGAGCAGCAACGGGTAATCGCGTTGGCAGAGTACTGCTACGAGTTGTACGACGCCCGCGGACTGCCGCACGGCAAACCGTTCACGGCTCAAGCCGAAGGCGGCCCTCGGCCCGCCTCGTTCAATTTGACCAGCGCCCTGTATCACATCAGCGGAGCGACCAGTTTCACCTTCGAATGCCCCCACGGCATCGACGACCCGAGGGCCTGCCAGGTGACTTTGGAAGAGATCCTGGAAATCCAATTGACGCTGTACCAAGCCATGATGCAGTTCGCCCTGGACGCCAAAGCCCACCAAACCGATCAACACGATTGAAAACGGGACAGCAATCGTAGGCGTTGGCCTTGATGGAACTTTGGCAGCGTTGGGTTGCGGCCAAGCAAAAGGCAGTTTACCGAGGCACTTAGGTAACCAACATGAAGGTGATCACGACCATACTCGGCTTGTTATCTGGTGCCGTTGTTGGCTCGGCGTTCGGCACTTTCTTCGCCGTGGGACTTGGTTACTGGGCTCGGCTTGCTCATCCAGTACGTCGGACTCATTT
>REEF01000338.1 GCA_007695205.1 Planctomycetaceae bacterium | reverse complement strand
GGCCGGCGTGACCAGCCCCACCGTCCATGACAGCGGTGCGGGCGTCCAGGCCGGGGCCGTTGTACCGGTTTGCCCTGCGGGCTGACGCTTCCACGCTCCCCACCGGCATCCAGCCCTGGGAGATGACCATCGTCCAGCGCTACTCCGACCGTCTGCCGCGAATGGATGTGAAACAGGTGGGGTAAGTCCCTCCGGAGTTTTGGCGGCTGAGGCCGCCAGGAGGAGGACGAATGTTCTCTCTGTCTCAAGCAGGGGCCGGTGCTGGCACCGCAAGCATCGGGCGAGGCGGCTCCCAGCCGGCGGAGTTTTCCGCGGATGCTAGAGAGCCGTGAGCATGACGTGAGTTTGAAGTGGTTCCACCGCCAAATCACCCTTGATCCCCAGAGGAAATAGCTGGAGCGGTTGTATGTTTTGCGCCGAAGATATCGACTGCGGCCTTCTCGTGGACCGCAATCGAGGGTGGATTGGCCGTTGCCGTCGCAGCCGACGAGCGTCTACCACTAGATCGGTGGTTGGCAGCGGAGCGAAACAGTGCGGTGACCAACCTGACCCGTGTGCGTGGCTGTTCGGGGGGACGTGAATGTACAGGCAACAGCGTGGTGCTTGGCCGGTTTGCTGGCCAGTGATACTGATTGGCCTGATTCTGTTCAACGGTTGTACAACTGGCACTCGGCAATGGGCTCGGCAGGGGTTCAAGGTCGGACCCGAATACACACCACCTCCGGCTACCGCTTCCGAGCGTTGGATGGCGGGCGGGTCCGACGGGGTAAATGACCTGCAGAGTCTGGACGGTGCGTGGTGGACTGTGTTTGATGATCCTGTTCTGGCCAGCCTGATCGCGTGTGCGTCCGAGCAAAACCTCGGTTTCAAGCAATCCGCGGCGCGGGTTTGGGAAGCCCGCGCTCGTCTGGATATTGCCAAGGGGAATATATTTCCCCAGATGCAGGAGGCTACGGGGGGCTATACCCGCATTCAGCAGAGTCGAACCACGTCGCGTGCGGTACGGACTCCCTTCTTTGACGAATGGTCGACCGGCCTGAATGCCTCTTGGGAATGGGATCTTTGGGGCCGTTACCGGCGAAGTATCGAGGCTGCCGAGGCGGATCTCCAGGCGGCAAATGAGGATTTCCGCGATGTCTTGTTGCTATTGCAGGCGGAGGTCGCCAACGCGTACATCCAGACCCGCATCTTCCAAGAACGGCGGGAACTGGCCCTGCAAAATGTGGCTTTGCAGGAACGAACCCTCGAGTTGGCCGAATTGCGATTCCGCGAGGGCCAGGTAACCAAGCTAGATGTGACGCAAGCCCAGGAGCAACTGACCGCGACCCGGGCGTTGGTGCCCCAGCTGGAAATCGGGCTGCGTGAATCGCAGAATGCGCTCTGCCTGCTGCTGGGGGAACCGCCCTATGACTTGGCGAGCGAACTGGGAAGCGAGCCGATACCCGCGGCGCCGGCCGAGGTGGTGGTGGGGATTCCGGCCGAGTTGTTGACTCGCCGTCCGGACATTCGTCAAGCCGAGCGGCTTGTGGCGGCGCAGAGCGCGCGGATCGGAATCGCCGAATCCGAACTATATCCGCGGATTGCGATCACCGGAATGTTCGGCTACGAGTCGCGAAGCCTGTCCAGCCTGTTCACCACCGAATCTTTCACCGGCAGCGTCGGCCCCGGGTTTCGCTGGAATATTCTGAACTACGGTCGTATTCGAAGCAGCATCCGTGCCGAGGAAGCGCGTCTGGACCAACTCGTGCTCCAGTATCAAGAACGGGTTCTGCAGGCTCACGAGGAAGTGGAGACGGGGATTGAGCGTTTCCTTCGGGAACAGGAGCGTGTGGGTCATTTGGCAGCGAGTGTGGCAGCCGCCGAAGAATCGGTAAAACTGGCGGCGGCTCAGTACCGGATTGGTCGGGTCGATTTCCAGCGACTTGTCGACTCCGAACGGGCACTGGTACAGCGGCAGGACCAGTGGTTGGCGAGCCGTGGCGAGGTGGCGCGGCACCTGGTGACGGTTTACACCGCCCTGGGCGGAGGCTGGCAGATCCCTTGATACCGTCAACATGAAATTACGGCCTCTCGAGGCTGACCTGAACACCAAGAGACTTGCATGTAGACCCCACGTTCGACAAGCTTTCTCAATGGGGCACGCGACTGGACCGGCGTCGAGAATCGGTGGATGCCGGGCATCCACATGTCGAACCTGACTGGTCATTTCGGCGTATAGTCGGTTTCATGATTGGGCTGTCTCGTTCCGCGTTCGCGGAGCGAATCCACGGTTGCGTAGGCTACGGGAATGACGATCAAGGTCAGCAGCAAAGAGAGAGTCAGGCCGCCGATGACCACCACAGCCACCGCCCGCCGCTCTTCGGCTCCGGGGCCGCTGCCCAAGACCAGTGGGAGCATCCCAGCGACCAAGGTCAAGTTGGTCATCAGGATGGGCCGCAAGCGGTCGCGATTAGCCGTCAAGACGGCATCGTTCAGCGGTCGGCCGGCAGAACGCAGTTGGCTGGTGTGATCGATCTGCATCACAGCCTGCTTCATTGCCACCCCGAACAACACCAGCAGTCCCAGGGCCGAGTACAGATTCAGGGTCTGATCGCCCAACCACAGGGTCAGTAGGGCGAAGGGCACGGTCAGCGGCACGGCCAGCAGCACGACAAGGGGTTCGACTAGGCGTTCGTACTGGGCGGCGAGGATCAAGTACACGAAGATCAAGGAGAGGGCAAAGGCCGACAGGAACTCGGTAAAGGTTCGTTCCAATTCCCGGCCTGCGCCGGAAATATAGATGTTATACGTGGATGGCAGGTTCATGTCGTTCACAGCGTTGCGGAGCACCTCGAGCCGATCGGCCAGGGCGAAGCCTGGCGCGATCGAGGCCCGCAAACTGACTTGGCGCTGCCGATCCAGTCGGTCGATCCGCGAGGCGGTGACGGCGTCCTCCAGTCGGACCAGGTTGTCCACGCGGACCACGCCCGCGGCACCGGGGACGTAGAGTCGCGAGATGCTGTCGGGATTATCCCGATCGCGGTCTTGCAGTCGGATCTGAACATCGTATTCCTCGTGGAGGCCCGGATCGCGGTAGCGGGAGACGCGTTCGTCACCGCCTACCATCAGCCGCAGTGCGGTCGCCACGTCTTCGACTTGTACCTGCAGGGCAGCAGCCCGTTCGCGGTCGATCCGCGCCAGCAGTTCCGGCCGATCCAGTTGGAGCGTTGTATTGGCATCCATCAGTCCCAGTTCTTCGGCCTGCTGTTCCAATTGGGCGGCGTAGCGTTCCAGAGCCTGCAGATCGGGGCCGCGGAGAATGAAGTCGATTTCGGCGGCGCTGCCGCCCAGATTGAACCAGCGAATATTGCGCACGGAGACACGCACGCCGGGCAGCTCGCGGAGTCTTTCGCGGACGTGGGCCATCACATCGCGTTGGGTATAATTGCCTTGAAAAGCATCGCGGGGTTGCCCTCGGAGGCCGGCTTGCAGCAGGCGAGTCAAGGAGAATCGTCGTGTTTCGTGGGGTTCGATGCGAACAAAGGCCCGGGTCTGATTCAGGCTGCCGCTGGCCGACAAATGGGAGCCGACGGCGGCCAGCACGTGGGTCACCCCGGGCACTTCGAGAATCGCGTCTTCCATCGCCTGCATCACTCCGTCCATGGCTTGAACGCTGACGCCCTCGGGCGTGCGGATCACCACCTCGAATTCCCCTTCGTCCACTTGCGTGGGTACATACTCCTGGCGGACACGATCGTACAGGGGGATCGCCGAGGCCATGATGGCCAGGGCGCCTACCAAGACGAGCGGGCGGACCCGCAGCGCGCCGCCCAGCAGGGTCAGGTACAGCGACTCGAACCGCCCGTAGAGCCCGCGACGCGAGACCGGCCCCTCCGGTACTTCCCGCACCGGGCGCAACATGCGGGCACTCATCATCGGCGCCAGCACCAGCGAGACCAGCGTGCTGATACTGACCGCCGCCGCGGCCGTCAGACCGAACTGAAACAGAAATCGGCCGGAAACACTGGACATGAACGAGACGGGCACAAAGATGGCGACCAGACAGAATGTGGTGGCCAGCACCGCCATGCCGATCTCTGCCGTCGCCCGCGACGCAGCTTCGAAGGGGCTGAGCCGTTTCTCCTCGACAAACCGATAAATGTTCTCCAAGACCACCAGCGAATCATCGATCACCACCCCGACCATCAACACCAGAGCCAGCATCGTCACACTGTTCAGGGTAAAGTCCAGCAGCCACATCATGGCAAAGGTGCCGATGACCGAGACGGGGATGGCCACCCCGGCAATCACCATCGACTGCCAATTGCGGAGGAACAGCAGCACGACCAGGCAGGCCAGGAGGCTGCCCGCGATCAGATGGGAACGGATTTCCCGCAAGGCCAATTGAATATATCGCGATTGGTCGCGGACGATATCCATCTGCACGTCGACTGGCAGTTGGTGCCGCAGGTCGTCCAAGACGGTGCGGGCGGCTTCGATCACGGCCACTGTATTGGCCCCACTTTGCCGCCGGATCGCCAGGGTGACGGCAGGCGTGCGATTCAGGCGCGCCAACGAGCGCTGCTCTTTGGCGCCGTCTTCGGCCCAGCCGAGATCCCGAATGCGGATCGGGACGCCATTGCGAGAGTCGACCACCAAATCGTTAAAGCCTTGCGGATCGGCGATCCGGCCGACCGTTCGCAACGTCTGCTCGCGAACACCCGCCGTGACGTGCCCGCCGGGGACGTCGGCGTTCTGCCGCTGGACGGCATCCCGCACGTCGGTGATCGAAAGGGAATAGGCGGCCAGGCGGTCGGCGTCGATCCAGAGGCTGATCGCGCGTTCCAGTCCGCCGACCACTGCCACTTCGCCTACGCCGGGGACGCGTTCCAAACGCCGCTTCAACGTCTTATCCGCCAGTTCTGTCAACTCCCGCAACGATCGCTCGCCGTACAGGGCAACCTCCAGCACCGGCGACTGTTCGTTATCCAACTTGGCCACCAGGGGCAATTCGGCTTGCGGTGGCAAGTCACGCAAGGCTGAGGCCACGCGATCCCGCACATCCTGGGTCGCCACATTGATGTCGTGATCCAGATGAAATATCACACGGATCACCGAGCGGCCCGGAGCCGAAATTGAGGTCAATTCTTCGATCCCCGCGATCGTGTTGACCGCCTCCTCCAACCGTTCGGTAATCTGCGTCTCGATCTCTTCCGCCGAAGCCCCCGCCAACTCGGTCTGGATCACGACCGTCGGCATATCGATGGCAGGAAAGCGATCCACGCCCAGACGACTGAAACCGGCCGCGCCCACCACCACCAAGGACAACATAAACATGGACGCGAATACCGGTCGCTGAATGCACGCCCGCACAAGCTGATGCATGATGACTTACCCCTCGTGAACCCCGGCCATCCTCGCAGCGGTCGGAGCCGAAAAACTGACTTCTGCCCCTCCCCGTAAATTGCCGGGTTCTAGCACCACCAGTTCCCCAGAGTCCAGCCCACTGACCTCGACACGCGAACCCACACGCTGGCCAGGCGAAACCTCCCGCTCGACGGCGCGACCGTCCTGGACCACGAACACGCGATGCACGCCCGCAAACGAGACCAGAGCCGAGGCGGGCAACGTCAAGACCGGATCCTCCGCATCGATCACGATTTGGCCTCGCACAAAACTGCCCGGCCGAAGGCCCTCGGCACCTGCCACCTGGGACTCCACAGTCAGGATCCGGCTGCCCGGCTCGATCACCGGACTCAACCGCTCGACCCGCGCCTCGAACACTTCGCCCTGGTGGTCCACCTGAAAACGCACTGACTGACCGAGTTGGACATACGGGGCCAGCCGCTCGGGAACCTCCAGCCGTAACCGGAGCCTGTCTGTGCGAACCAGCGATAACACGGGCTCGCCGATGTGCAGGTATTCACCGGCATCAGCCCAACGCCGCGTCACCGCCCCTTCAAACGGGGCGCGAAGGAGCGTCTCGCTCAAATCGCGCTCGGCAATCGCGAGCGCTGTCCGCCGTTCGGTCAGGGTCGCCACGCGATGCCGACCCTCCTGCAACGCGTCCTCCAGCTTACCACTGGCCAATTCCACCGCCACTTCCGCGTTATCCCGCTCGGCCTCCGAGATGGCACCGGGTTGGGAAAGCTGCTGTAAGCGACGCAAATGACGCTCCGCTTCCTGCAACGTGGCCCGCGCCTGCCGCACCATACTCAACTCCTCCAGATCTTCCAGCCCCTGAGAGCCACTAAACAAACCCAAAAGAGCTAACGCCTGATCCACCTGCGCACTCGCCAGCCGAACCTCCAAATCGTAATCCTCCTGCTCGACGAGAGCCACGACCTGTCCCTGGGGCACCTCATCGCCCAAGTCCACCAGCACCTCTGTCAATCGCCCCGCCACTTTGACTTTGATAGTTACTTCTTCCAGGGGGTGCATCACCCCGATCGCCTCTACGAAGCGCTCGATCGGCTCCTGCTGGACCATCGCCACCGTGACTTTGCGTACTTCGGTGGGAGCGGCAGATCCATCACGAGAGGGGTTTCCCGATTCGTGCTCAAAGGATGCGTATTGGTAGACCCCCCAACCGGCCACCGCGATCACCGCGAGGAAGATCAAGGCCTGTAATGTTCGTCGCGATCGCACCATGTCAGCGAAACCCCTCACCCGAGTCTCCTAAGATTCCCCGCAAAGGCTCTGGAAATATTCAGCAAATTCGATCCGCGTACTATTCTAGCGTGGCAACGGCTGGGGTGTGATCGGCAAGTGCCGGTTGGTGCGGCGGGTCGCGTCACGTGGTATCAGGCGAAAACCCTCGCCCAGCCACCATCGCTGAAATTTTTCCAACGTCCAGCGGGTGCATTACGTCCCCTGAAATTCCGGACCGCCGATGTTCAGGTACACGTCGGCAGTGAAGCCGAACAGGATGACCGTATGTTCTCCACCCGTTTCGCCGAGCAAACCCCTCGGGCAGGTGTACACCACGGCCATCGCATCAAATTGACAGTATATAATTCGCATCAGGCTTGCCAAAGTAAATGCTAGGAGTCTGTCCAGAAAAAAAGTATCCCAGATCCCCCAGTCGATCCATTCTGTCTTTGTGGTTTTCTTGGCATGCATTATCATTCTACTCCAGATCATGGCGGAATTGAATAGATGGACGCCGGCTACTTCGCCGAGGACGCGGTGGGCGCGGTAGAAGCGGAAGGCTTCGACCCCCACATTGCCGTTGGTCGCCAGAAGCATCACCAAGCGTCGCCGGAACCCGTCGCCGGCTCGCCGCCGAAAGGCGCGACGGTGAAGCAACGGATGGCTGACAAACTGCGGACCCCCGAGGGCCGCGCGTGTTACGCCAAACGAAAGCACATTGTCGAACCCGTGTTCGGTCAAATGAAACATGCCCGCGGCTTCCGCCAGTTCCTCTTGCGCGGGCTTGCCAAAGTCCGGGGAGAATGGAATTTGCTCTGCCTGACGCACAATTTGCTCAAAATTTGGAGGCACCAATGCGCGCTGACATAACCATCCAAAAAAACGAGCAAAAAGTTAGGCAGGGAGTAATTCCATAATTCTCGGACAGACTCCTAGGCGCGCTGATTGCAGCAAGCAGCCCCCGAACGTCCTGGCCGGCGTGACCAGCC
>REEF01000421.1 GCA_007695205.1 Planctomycetaceae bacterium | reverse complement strand
GCTCCGCATGGTCGGGCGGTACCGCCAAGATCAACTCGAAGTCCTCGCCGTCGCCCAAGGCATGTTCCAGCGCGGATTGCCCAGAACCGGCGTGCGAAGCGGCCCATCGATGCGCGTCGTCGGCGATCGGGATCTGGTCCAGGTGCAATTCCGCGCCGCAACCGCTGGCGTGACATACATGCGCCAGATCCAGCGAGAGACCGTCGCTGACATCCGTCGCCGCATGGATGCGGTACGCCGCGCTCAATTGCAGCGCCTCGCGGACTCGCGGAACGAACTCGAACTGCCGCCCCAGGATACTTCCACCGAAGCGGCCAGTCACCAGGATTTGATCCCCTGCGGCGGCGCCACTGCGTCGCCAAAAGCCGTGTTCGGTCGTCTGTCCGATCGCTGTGACACTGATCACCACCGGGCCGTCCCATGAATTGGTATCGCCGCCCGCGATGGGCAGATCGAATTCGTCGGCCAACGCCAGGAGACCCACGTACAGGGACTTGGCGATCTCCAGTCCGCCCTGTCGAGGCAAGAGCAGCGAAACCACCGCTGCGACCGGTCGAGCCGCCATCGCAGCCAGATCGCTCAGATTGACCGCCAGCGCCTTGCGTCCCACCAATCGCCAATCGGATTGCCCCGAAACAAAGTCCGTGCCGTCGTGCAGCATGTCGCTGGTGACGACACAATCTTCGCCGGACCAGTGCAGCACCGCAGCATCATCGCCGGGGCCCAGCAGGAAACGTCGGTGGTCGGGAAGATGACGATCCAGCCAGCGGAGGAATTCGGATTCCATGACAGACCAATCGCAACCCCGGGTCTTAACCACGCCCCTGCGTCTGCCGGGCGACCTGCGGCACCTGGGGCGTATCGAGTCTCAGATGCCCGTACAGAGTCTCCTGGCCTCGAACAATGTAAAACTTGACCGGTTGGAAACGGTCCAGGTCGTCGTGGTTCAGGATGTACCGTACGTTTTCCGGCGAGATGGTCTCCCAGACATGCATCCCTACCAGCACGTCCCCGCTGCGGATCCCCTGCGCGGCTGCGGCACTGTCGGTACGCACCTCGGTGATACGCAGTCCGCCGCGATATCGAGTGTTCAATTTGCGGAATTCGGCGGACGGGATCGGTGTCAATCGAAAGCCCAAGATCTGCCACGCCATCTGCTCGAACAGATCCCCCGCTTGCATCTTGGACAATCGCAGTTCGACGATCTGTTCGTGGCCGTCCCGGTCGATCTTCAAGACCACGGGGCGGTCGTTCGCCACACCCAGAACGGCCCGCTCGAAATCCAGCGGACGGCGGACCGTCTGTTCATCGACCTCCAAAATGACATCACCCGGTTGCAGCCCCGCTTGCGAAGCCGGACTCGCAGGCTTCAACGTGGTTACCAGCAAGGCCGAGTTGCCTTCGCGCCAATGGCTCCGACCGACCACGCCATGCGTCCGCTGCTCGATCCGTTCGGCACTGAGCAGCCGGGCGGCGATGTCCAACGCCTCGTCCACCGGAATGGCAAAGCCGATTCCTTGAGCCCCCACGCGAACCGCCACGTTGACACCGATCATCTGTCCGTCGATGTTCAATAACGGCCCGCCGGAGTTTCCGGGATTGATGCTGGCATCCGTCTGAATCAAGTCACGGTATCGCTGCGTTGCACTCACTTGAACCTCGCGGTGCAAGGCGCTGATGATCCCACAGGTCACCGTGTGTTCGTAACCAAACGCGTTGCCCACCGCAATCACCGATTCCCCGGGCATCAAGTCGTTGGAGGTCCCCATGTCGATGACGGTCAACGGTTCGCCTGCGTCGATACGGATGATCGCCAGATCGGATACGGGATCGTGCGAGATGAAATGACCGATGTAATCACGTTTGTCTTCCAACGTGACATGGATGACCTCGACATTCTCGACGACGTGGTAATTCGTCAGGATATAACCGCGGGGATCGATGATGATCCCGGTTCCCATCCCATTGACCTGTCGAAAGGGATCGCCGCCGATCGCATCCACTTGTTCGGCACGCACCGTTTTTCGGCCTTGGATGTTTACGACCGAGGGGCGTGCCTTCTGCACCGCCTTGACCACTGGACTGTGACGCAGAGAAGATGCGTTCGCCACGTGGCTGGTGAGTCCTGCGAACCCGCATGCTAGCAGCACGATCAGAGTTAAAGCGCGTAGCAATTCGGTCGCGTGGCGATCAAGTGGTCGAAGCATGAGCGATCCGTGCTAGTGGAGGGTAGATTCTGTCAACTCGCCACCTGGTCCTTGCCAGTCGGTCATCTGGCGCGATCGGGTACGAACACTTAGATCGGTACAGCGCTTCAAGCCACTTGACCGGGGAGGAAGTCGCCGGAATAGAGTGCCTAGCTTAACACGCAAGCTACTGACTCAGCAGCACTAGGGCGATGAAAGCCCCGAAAAGCATCGAGACCGGAATCGCAATCGCCAGCGCAATGGCGACGGCTCGGAAGGTGGCATGCCGGGATCGACGATGGCGAACCAACGGAGGGGGGACCACGCGACGGATCGGATTGGTCTCCTGATTATTGGATACCAATGCCCCCGTGGATTGCGAAACTTGGCTAGCACTGCCAGTGCGACTGTCTAAGTCCTCGTAGGCATCGCTGTTGGCATTGGTCTCCTCCAGCCCCTCGTCTCCCATCGGCAGCGGGGGAGGCATCCAGGGGGATTTGGTCAACTGTTGCGAGCGTAACGGCGAAGAATCGCGAGACCACGGTTCCAGACGAACCACCACCTCGCCGGCCGTCTGAGTCCGATTCTTGGGGTCTTTCTCCATCATGTCCGCAATCACCTCGACAAACTCCTCGCTGACATTCGCATTGAACCGTCGCGGATGCCAAGGAGTCTCCTCCAGATGTCGCCGAGCTTTGTCCTTCGTCGTTCCACCAGGGAACGGCACTTTCCCGCTGATCGAGTAATAAAGAGTGCATCCCAACGAGTAGATGTCGCTGACCGAGGTGACTTCCGACGGCGAGTGGATTTGTTCAGGCGAAAGGTAGTCGGCGGTGCCCACGATCCTGCCGGCGCGAGGGTCTCGTTCGGCTTCGTCGATAAAACCAGACAATCCCAAGTCCGACACCTTGGCGATCCCATCGGGTGTCACCAGGATATTGCCCGGCTTGACGTCCCGATGGATCAGGCCACGTTCGTGAGCATGTTCCAGCCCCTGCGCAGCTTGCACGATAACATTGGCTGCCTGTTGCATGCTCAGCGGTCCCTGCCCTCGGACAAACTGCCGCAGATCGGTACCCGGGATGTACTCGGTGACCAGATAATGGACGTTGCCATCGTGCCCTGCATCGTAAGCTCGCACGAGATGAGGGTGATCCAACTGGGCCTGCGTGCGGATCTCGCGTCGAAAATTCTCGATGGCTTCGGGCGTGGACTTGTTCAGAGGCAGTACCTTAATGGCACATTGACGCCCCATAACGGTGTGAACGGCCTTGAAGACCTGGCCCATCCCTCCCTGACCGATCCAGTCCGTAATGGTGTAGGGGCCCAGATTCAACTTGGTTCGCCCGGCCCGTAACTGATCCGCTTGATATTGAGTAATGACCTCCATCTCGACCAGTCGGGCCGCCAATTCGTTGTCGCTCACCTGCTCCAGAGGGGTCGGCAGGTCATCGGGACGCGTTTGTAACGCCGCGATGGCGCGGTCGATCTGGTCTTTGCTGACCAGGCCGCTGATCAACGCGGTTTCGCGAAACAAGGATCGTTTCGAAGTCTTGGCCATGATCCGGATACCCGAACGTCGGAAAGGCTCAGGGAATGAAAGCCTGGGAACCATTCAGTATAATTGGACTCGGCCATTCGCCAATGGGATACCCGTACCCAATTGGCCAAACGAGTGGTCTTGGTGACAGATCGGTTCGTCGATCGGATTCCTAGGTGGTCCAGCAAAGCCTTCGTTTCGAAAGCAATCAAAGCATGCAACCCCGCCATTACTTCCTGCCGGTTCTATTCCTGTTGACCGGCTGTGCCCCCAAGATCGAGCCGGAAACGGCCGCACCGATCGTAGAGACTGCGTTCTATCGTGAGATGCGAGATCTGATCCATGATCACACCGAGCGGCACTTCGAGCAGGCCGAGTTTTTCTCGCCGGATCCCGAAACGACGCCCGACCCAGTGCGCTGGATGGCTCCGCTGATCGTCGAAGAACTGGACCCACTCCAGATGGAACCATCCCGTTTGGGGCGATTCGGGCGATTGGATATCGAACCGGACGGGCGTTTGATTCTGGATGAGGATCAGCCCACGGTCTACCATTGGCAGCAGGAAGTAGAAATCGACGGCACGCCCAGGCAGCAGTCGACGTTTCTTTGGTTTTATGCTGCCAGCGATGCGTCCGAGTTTCCAAACTGGCGTGGTTTTCGCACAGTATCGGATCAACGCGGTTTTGCGATTGTTTGGGAGGTGATGTCCAGCGAAGCACCATTGCGGGTGCTGTACGTATCCGAGCCCACCGAAAAGGCAGCGCGGCGCCAGCATGGGCCGCCTCTTCCCGAACGACGCTACACGGTCGAGCCTTGCATCCAGACGCATGGAGATCTGGTCGTGGCTCGCGTCGTGGGCGATGGGCCTCAACCGATGGGCCCCTTTGTGTACCTGGATTACCCGGATCGTCACATATCGACGTTGATCTGTCGTTGCGAGCCATCGCAGGTCGGCTCGTTTCCCGCCAGTCACCTGTACCAATTGATCGACCTGGAAGACGCCGACCCTGCGATTCGACGCGTGGTCATACGGACCGCCATGGCCGACTCGAAGACATCGATAGGCGTCTTGAGGTTGCCGGGCGGCTAGTGCGTGGTCGTTCTGCTTGACTCGCATCCGTGGATGGTAAAAGGTGCCACCCGTCTATCTTTGTCCGTGAGTGCCATCTTGCTCGCCCAAGTTGTTTCGCTGCTCTGTAGGTGGGTGGCACTTATCGGCGATAGGTGGGTGGCACTTATCAAGCACTACCGATCACTCGTCGGTAACACAGCCTTCGGAAGCCGATTTGACGTTCTTGATGTATTTGTACAGCGTTCCGCGGGTCGCCTTGTAAGGCGGTGCTGTCCACCGGCTGCGGCGCTGGGCCAGTTGCTGGTCCGTCAAATCGACATCCAACCGATTCTTGTCGGCATCGATCGTGACCAAATCACCGTCTTGGACCAAGGCCAGCGGGCCGCCTTCCTGAGCTTCGGGGGCCACATGGCCGACGATGAATCCATGGGATCCGCCAGAGAATCGGCCGTCGGTCAGCAACGCGACGTCAGCACCCAAACCGGCACCGATGATCGCCGAGGTAGGCGTCAGCATTTCGGGCATTCCCGGGCCGCCTTTGGGACCTTCGTAACGGATGATCACCACGTCGCCCTTGTGGATACGCTTTTCTTCCAGAGCATGCAGCATGTCCTCTTCGGAGTCGAATACGCGTGCGGGCCCGCTGAATCGCAACCCCTCTTTGCCCGTGATCTTGGCCACGGCGCCCTCGGGAGCCAGATTGCCGCGCAGGATCTGGATATGACCGGTCGACTTGATCGGATCTTCCAACGGGCGGAAAATCGTCTGACCTTCGGCCAAACCGGGCAGTTCCTGAAGGTTTTCCGCCAGTGTCTTCCCAGTGACGGTCAAGCAATCGCCGTGCAGCAGGCCCTTTTCCAGCAAGTACTTCATCACGGCCGGAGTCCCGCCCACCTTGTGCAGATCCTCCTGGACGAACTTGCCGCTGGGCTTCAAGTCCGCCAAGTAGGGCACCCGGTCGCTGATCTTCTGGAAATCGTCGATGGTCAACGGAACATCCACCGATCGAGCCATCGCGATCAGATGCAAAACCGCGTTGGTCGAACCGCCGACCGCCATGATCACGACCATCGCATTCTCGAAGGCTTCTCGCGTCATGATGTCCCGGGGCTTGATGTCTTTTTCCAGCAAGTGCCGGATCGCCGCGCCAGCTCGAATGCACTCCTTTCGCTTCGCCGGATCTACCGCCGGGATCGACGCGCTGTAGGGCAAGGACATCCCCATGGCCTCGATCGCCGAGGCCATCGTGTTGGCGGTGTACATGCCACCACACGCTCCGGCACCCGGACAGGAGTACCGGACGATCTTCTTCCGAGTCTCCTCGTCAATGTCGCCGGACAGGTACTGACCGTAGCACTGAAAGGCCGACACGATATCCAGTTTCTCCTCGCCCAAATGCCCCGGCTTGATCGTCCCACCATAGATCATGATGGCCGGCCGATTCAAGCGCCCCATGGCGATCAGGCAGCCAGGCATGTTCTTGTCACAGCCCGGCAAGGAGATCAATGCGTCGTACCACTGAGCTGCCATCACCGTTTCGATCGAATCGGCGATCAGGTCGCGAGATTGCAGCGAGTAGCTCATCCCATCGGTGCCCATCGAAATCCCGTCGCTGACCCCGATCGTGTTGAACCGCATTCCTACCATTCCGGCGTCGGTGACCCCCTTTTTGGCCTTGTCCGCCAGATCGTTCAGATGCATGTTGCACGTATTGCCCTCGTACCAGACGCTGGCGATGCCCACCTGTGCCTTGTCCATATCCTCTTCGGTCATGCCCGTGCCGTAGAGCATGGCTTGCGAGGCGCCTTGGCTCTTGGGTTGTGTGATATGGCGGCTATAGCGGTTCAATTCCTGTGACATGCGGCGTGTTCCTTCTCAACGGACAAAATGTTCCCTGACAAAACCGACCAGTTTACGACCTATCAGGCGATTTGGCCAGGAGTCCCCAAGGGCCAGTGGATGCCCCGGTTCGCAGATCGGAGATGATCGGTCCGGCGTTGGCACCCACGACGTCGCTGAGCGTTTTGGTCGTATCCAGCGGTCGGATGGTGGTGTTAACCACGTCGAAGCGTCAGTTTTCGGGCAAGAATCCTTCCTGCCGGTTGGGCTCTTGCCCGAAAACGACCCCAGCCACACCCCGTCGGGCGTCAGAAGGGGAAGTCGTGTACGTTGTCTTGCCCGGCAACGACTTCTACCTCGATCCCGGCACTTGCCTCAGCGGGCAAATTCACCGGCGTTTTTGCCGCCGCTTCCGAATACGCCTCTTCGTCCATGTCGAAAGATGCGTCATCACGGATCGCCATGGTAACGCGGTGCTTCCCCGGCTGTGCCCCAGGACGGTTTTCACCCACCAGTTGCAAGGTGTAACGTCCGGACGAATCAGTTCGGCCTGTCGAGCCGGGTCCCAGTTCGGCGGCATCACCGATGGGGGTAAACGTGACCAGAACATTGGCGACCGGTTCACCGTCGACGGTGACTTGACCGGAAACCGGCGCTGTCGCATAGCTGCCGCCACCACAGCCACTGACCAACAGGATAACGCCCAGACCCGACAACCATGCGGCTCCGGCAAACATGACACGCAGAAGACGAAAGTTTTTCATGGGATTGAATGCTCCTTGGATCGTCATTTACCGAAATGCTACGGAAGCTGAACGTTTTCGCGTCCCGCGATCGAAGCCGCAGCAGAGAGTATTTCCATGTTGATGGTTTCACTAACGAACCGAACCGATCCATCGGCGAGCGCGAAGTTTGATCCGCCGGGGTGATACGATCCGAAACCGCGCGAGCATTCGTGATTCCGCTCTGCGATCGCCTGACATTC
>REEF01000239.1 GCA_007695205.1 Planctomycetaceae bacterium | reverse complement strand
TTCGAGTGCCATACGAGCCTCATGAGATAAGCTCGCATCGATCAACAACGGGGCGAGCGCTGCCACCGACCCGTCGGTGCCCTCCCGCCTTAGTTCGCGACACGCGGCCGCTTTGGCCGCCACCGGCGCATCGGATTGCAGCACTTCGATCCACTTGGCTTCCTGCGCAAAAGTGACGGTAGCCAACAAGAACAATATGGCGGTTGTGATCATGCGGAACATGTCGTCGTGCTTTAACAAAGGGGAAGGTTATCGGGGAATTCGGGTAACGAAGGCTCAGCCCAGTGTCCAGCCTTCGCGGGGAGCCAGCGACAGCATCCGGTTCGCCTGTTCGTCGTCGATGAACTGTTCGCGCTGGGGATCCCAGCGCAGGGTTCGGTTCAAGCGTTGAGCGATCCCGCCCAGCAGTAAAAGGCTGTTTCCGCGATGCGCGATCTCGGCATCGCAGATCGGGCGTTGGCGAGTTCGCACGCAATCGAGAAAGTTCCCTGAGTGGCTATCGCTGTAGTACACGTAGCCTTCAGGCTCGGGGGTCTCCCGCAGCAACTCGGCAGGATCAGCCGTCAGGCCGTTGCGATGGACCACGATTCGGCCGAGGGTTCCGACGAAACACGCGCCGCCGGGAATCCAGTCTTCGCCTGGATAGTTTCCGCCGACAACCTGGACACCGTTGGCATAGGTCAGCAGCGGGCGGCCGTCCTGCAATCCGATTTCGACGGGTCCGGTGTCATCCGCACCGATCCCCCACTGGACGATATCGTAATGGTGCTGGCCCCAATTGATGTCGCCCCATCCAAAGCGATGGCCGCTGGTGTTGTTGTCGAAGGGGAACCAGGGCAGCGGTCCGACATAGGCATCCCAGTTGATATCCGCGGGGATCTCACGCCCGTGGTCCGGTTCAGGCGGTGCGGGCGAGAAGCCGCCGCCTTGCTGGTAGGCGTAAACGGTTTGTAGCGTCCCGATGACTCCGCCGCGCACCAACTCGACAGCTCGACGAAATCGGCCCTCGTATTCCGAACGCTGTTGGGTTCCCGCTTGAAAGATCCGGCCATGACGCTGGCAGGCCTCGACCAAGGCTCGTCCCCAACGGATCGTGATGCTGGTCGGTTTCTCGCAGTAGATATCCTTGCCCGCCCGCGCGGCCAGCATGGCCAGAAACCCCTGAGCGTGGTAGGAAGCCGCGATCAGCACCGCGTCGACATCATCGCGTTGGATCATTTGACGGAAGTCTTCATGAGCCGATACGCCTGGATCGAGCGGGCCGCCGAAACGCTCCTGATAGAATTGTTGAACACGCTGTTTTGCCCCTTCGGCTCGCGATCGCTGAACATCGCAAACCGCCAGCACCCGGACATCGTTTCGCGCCAGGTAGCCGCCGGGCAAATAAGTCCAAGCCCCGCCGAACAAGTGCCCACCGCCCTGGCCGCCCAGTCCGGCAAACCCCATTCCGATCCGCTCGCTAGGCGGCGTCTGCCCATCGCGTCCCAAAACGTGTCCGGGCAACACGATCGGCGCCGCGACCGCAGCCACAGCGCCCAGACCACAGCGAATGAAGTTCCGCCGATTCTGCCTGCAGTTTTTCATCCTTCGGTTTCCCCCGTGTCTAATCATCTAATCCGCGTCGCTGGTGTCTCGTGTGTCGATTTCCAACGGGCCCTTGAGATGCTGTTCGATCTCGATCGGCGGCAGGCTCAGCACACGAGTCAGGCAAAAGCTGACCAAAGCCAACACGGACCCGACCGAAAGCAACATCACCATCCAACCGCCCAACGTTAATGTCATCGAATTCTCTTTCCTGAAAAACGACGGCTAATCCGGAATGTTATCGAAACGCCCCGCTGCCTCCCAACGGCGACCGGCGATATGGACCAACACCAGGACGAAAGCGAACAGCACCGAGATGAACAACATCGACAACAGGGCGACGCCGTTCCTGGAGATCGATTCCACATAGCCCACCTGGCGCGAGGCCACCGCCCACCGGCCATCTTCAGGAACCAGCCGATACAATAGATGCCGTTGATCGTTGACGATCCGCCAGCCCCCGTCAGCCGCTCGGTACGAGCCAGCTTGTAGGGTCGCGTCTTCGGGCAGAACCAATTCCCGCTCGGCGAACTCCGACTGCAACCACTCGGGCAACGCCCCGTCGGACAGCGTCTCCGCTTGTGCCAATGGCGTCTCGAACTCCAGCCGATCCGAACTGGGCAGTCTCTGATAACAGAAGCCGACGAAGATCACCAGCAGGTACACGGGCACCACGTACTTCATCACCAACTGGACCGCCCAGGGAATGCGGATATGCGCCCCGCGATGGAGTTCTTCGTGGCCGCGTTTGATCCCAAACATCCAGGCGTACAGGAACGATTGGATCATGGCCAGCACGAATAAGGCCACGCTGCCCACCCAGAAATCCATCATGTCCAAGGCCACAAGGTTCTTGGAAAAGTACAAGACGAACCCGCAGCCGAGCGCCGATAGCAACCCCAGCACGGCGGCCGACGCGTGGCGTTTCAACCCAAAGCCTTCCTCCAGAAAGGCGATGACCGGCTGCAGCATCGATACGCTGCTGGTGATCGCGGCCACGAACAGCATGAAGAACCAAAGGAACCCGAAGAACTGACCGGCCGGCATCATCGCGAAAACATTCGGCAACGCTTGAAAGCCCAACGCAAAGGACGATCCGGTAAAGTCGCCTGCCGCCAGACCCAAGAAGATGAAGGCGGCCGGTACCGTGATCAGACCGCCCAGACAGACCTCGAAGAATTCGTTCATGCTGCTGGACGTCAATCCGCTGAGCGCCAGATCGTCGTCGCGGGACAGATAACTGGCGTAATTGACGATGATCCCGAATCCGACGGACAGGCTAAAGAACACCTGGCCCGAGGCCGCCAGCCACGTCTGAAAATCGAATAGTCTGTCCGGTTGCGGGTTCCACATGAACCCCAGACCACCCAACACCGATTGGTCCGGTTTGCTGGGGTCCGGGGTGCCCAAGGTCAACACCCGGATCAGGACGATCAAACCCAGGAAGATCAGCACGGGCATCGCGATCTTGCAAAAGGTTTCGATCCCCTTGTTCACGCCACGGTAGATCAGCACGAAATTGCAAACGAAGACGATCGTCAATAATACCAGCAAGCCGCGATTGCCTTCGGTCAGCAGCGCTCCGTCCGCTTCGATCCCGACAAAGTTTCCGAAAAACGTCCCGTACTCGGAGGCATCCGGCCCCAGCATCAGGGCACCGGTCAGATAATTGATGGCGTAACCAAGGCACCAAGCTTCGATCAGCACGTAATACATGTAGATCACCAGCGGGATCAGGATCGCTAGCGAACCAAAATACTTCGAAATCCGATTTCGCCAGATGACCGTGTAGATCGCCGGCGCCGAATTGAATCCCCGCACCCCGGCATAACGGCCCATCGTCCATTCGGCCCAACACATGGGCAGTCCCAGAACCAGCAATGAGATAAAATAGGGCAGCATGAACGCGCCGCCCCCGTTCTGAGCAGCATTGCCGGGAAAACGGAGGAAGTTTCCCAGACCGACGGCTGACCCTGCTACCGCCAGAATAACACCGATCCTCGAGCCCCAGCGATCACGCACCCTGATTTCCGCCACACTACCCCTCCCCAAAATGGCCTTGGAAGTTTCCGTCAGAAACCGGTTCTACCGAAGTTGTTGTAACTTTCAAGACGCAGTATAGCGACAGCATTCATCGAAAAAAACTACCGAGCCGCCTAACGGACTGCCCGGGAGCTGAACGAATCATGGCGAACCGGTTACAATCAAGGCTCTGCAACTCAACCGTTTTCAAGAGGCAATCCATGCGTCTCATCCGTATCCAATGGTATCTTTCGGGGTTCGCCGTTCTGCTGATCGGCACGTTGGCAACCTTTGCAATGACAAAGGCGCAAGAAGCGGGCGACGAGCCGTTTTATCGGCTCCGTGACCAGCAAAGCGAGTACTTGGGGCCTGGTCGTGAAGTGAAACCTCCGTCGGACGTGACCGAGGTACTGATCGGGTATTTTGGCCCCGAGGATCCAAAGGATCCGGAGACCGGCGGCATGTGGCGTGCCGCGACTGCCGTCGTGGACCAGGCGAATCGTGACGGGGGATACCACGGCAAGCCGTTTCGATTGGTCGCTGCTTGGGCCGACAATCCCTGGACGGCAGGCGTCAGTTTGTTGGTGCAACAAGTGTACCGAGATCACGTCTGGGCGATCATCGGCGGCATCGATGGCGAGACGACTCATCTGGCCGAGCAAGTCGTGGCCAAGGCTCGTCTGCCGCTGATCAGTCCGGTGGCCACGGACAAAACGTCCAACCTGGCGAATGTGCCCTGGATTTTTTCGGTGGCACCTGGCGATCATTTGCTCGCTCCGCCGCTGGCAATCGAGATCGCTCGGCACGCGGATCGAGGCGGGTTGATCGTGTTGTCGGCGGACGATCATGATTCGCGGCGACTGGCGATCGAGGTGCTCGCCGCGCTACGCGACCAAGAGATTGCGCCCCGATATCGCTATGTGGTTCGACGAGGTGAACAAGACCACGGCGAACTGGTCGAACGGGTGACGGCCGCTGATCCTGACAGCGTCCTGGTGATCGCCGATGCGCAGGATTCGGCCACGCTTGTCCGATCGTTGCGCACGGCGGGATGTACCAGCCGGATCTACGGAGGCCCCGCGATGGGTCGGCACTCGTTCATCGATCAGGCTGGTCGCGATGCGGACGGAGTGATATTTCCGCAGTTATTCATGCCGTCGGCCGATCGACACCCGGATTTCGATTATGCCGCGGCCCACACCCACGATGCGGTTCAGATGCTGATCGATGCGATCCGAGAAGCCGGTTTGAACCGTGCGGCGATCGGTGACGCGCTGCGCGAGATGTCTCCGATCCAAGGGATCACCGGGGAAATACGCTGGGACGGATTGGGCAGCAACACGCGTCCTGTGCAACTGGCCGTTTGGCGCGACGGCAAACCGATCTCGCTGGACACGACCTCGAAACCGCAATCGGCTCGATCCCTGCCGGCGGTCGCCCATCATCTTGTCCGAACCGCATCGCCCGCCGTCGCGCTGGCGCGGGACGGTCAGGCTCTGCAACCGGTGGTGGTGGGAACCGACGCGTCCGAACCGGTCCGCCAGGCGGCCACGGATCTGGCCGAGCTGCTAGGTCGGATCAGCGGCGCTTCGTTCGAAGTCATCCAGGGCGATGGTCGAAAAGGGCTGGCTGTCGGGATCGCTGCGGATTTCCCGGATTTAACGCTGGACCTGGACTTCTCGTCCGATCCGCTAGAGCGACAGCGCTATCGGTTGCGTAGCCATCACGACGGAGTTTGGCTGATCGGGGCCAGCGAGCGGGCAGCCGAATATGCGGTATGGGATCTGCTGCATCGCTTGGGGTATCGGCTGTTCTTTCCGACCGATACGTGGGAAGTCGTCCCTCAGCAATCCGATCTGCAGGTGGCGTTGGATGTTTTGGAACAGCCTGATTTCATCACCCGCCAAGCACCTCGCGGAGCGCCCTGGTCGGATCGTGCGCTCTGGAATCGCTGGCGGACTCGCAATCGGATGACTTCGGCATTTTCGCTGAGCACGGGACATGCTTACGGTGGGATCATTCGAGCCAATGCCGAGGCCTTCCGTAACAACCCGGACTTCTACGCTTTGGTGGACGGCGAACGGCGGATGGCGGGTCGAGTCGACGGCGGAGGTGATATCAAGTTTTGCATCTCTCATCCTGGACTGCGACAACTGGTGGTCCAGCACGCCATCCGGCTGGTCACGGCCAATCCGCAACAGGACAGTATTTCGATGGACCCGTCTGACGGCGGACACTGGTGCCAATGCGATGCATGCGATCGGATGGGCAGTGTCAGCGATCAAGCGGTTACCCTGGCCAACGATGTGGCCGAAGCGATCAATGGCTTGGAACTGGGGCCCAAGTATGTGGGAATCTACGCCTACAACCAGCACAGCCCTCCACCGTCCATCCCGGTCCATCCGAATGTGGTCGTCAGCGTGGCCACCAGCTTCATCCGCGGCGGTTACACCATCGAACAATTGATCGAAGGCTGGGCGGACCAAGGTGCGGTGCTAGGCGTGCGCGAGTACCATGACGTGTTTCCGTGGAGCCACGATATGCCGCGGCGAGCGCGAGGTGGCGATCTGGCGTACCTGAGTCGTACGATCCCCCATTTCTTTGAACATGGGGCGCGTTACATGAACTCGGAGAACAGCGACAGTTGGGGAGCCAACGGTCTGGGATACTGGCTGTCGCCGATCTTGTTGTGGGATGTGAATGCGGCAGATCGCGTCGAGCATTACGTCGAGGATTTCTTGGAACTCGCCTTCGAATCGGCCAAGCCGCCCATGGCAGATTTCTATCATCTGTTGAATCAGGATCGGTCGACGCGCACGCCCGAAGATGTCGTCGGACGCATGTATCGGTCGCTGTCCGACGCTCGGGAACTGGCTTCCTCGCCGCAAGTGCACGCTCGGTTGGACGATCTGGTGCTGTACACTCGTTACGTGGAATGTTACCACGATTACCGAGCGGCCAAAGGCGAAGCGCGTCAAGCGGCATTCGAGACGCTTTGGCGATTGGTCTACCGCATGCGAGATCGGATGATGGTGTCGACCGTGGCGATCTGTGACCGAGATCGATTTCGAGACCGATCGGTAAGCGTCCCGGACGCAGCGGCCTGGAATGTTCCCGAAGGAGAAAATCCGTGGAAGAGCAGCCAGCCGTTTGACCGAACGGAACTGGAGCGGATGGTTCGCGAGGGGATGGATGCGAACCCGATCATGCAAATGGACTTCCAGCCGGTCGAGTTCTCCGATCGGTTGGCCCCCGCTTCCCGACTGGATTTACCCGTAGTGCCGCGCGGCACCCTGTCGCTGCGCGGTCGCGGCACACGTCGCTATCTGGTCTGGTTGCAGCAGCCGGGGAGCATCGAGTTGCGAGTGACGGGCGGGCTGATCGCCCACTACCGGGACCGCGGCAACGTCAAGCTGCGGTTGTATTCCCCCGCCGAGGCGACATTGGAGCCGGTGGCCCAGGACGAGAGTGTGCCGCCCGATGGACAACAGTACTCGGTGTCGTTACGGTCACCCTACGATGGCTGGCACACGCTGGAGGTCTCCGACGGCAGCGACATGACCGAATTGGTATTGCCCGAAGACATGCCGCTGACCGTCCGTTCGTCCATCGACGATCCGCCAGGCAATGCCCTGGCCGGACGATGGACTCTGTACTTCTACGTGCCTCGCGGCACTCGGATCGTCGGCGGTTTCACCGACCAGACCAACGGGCGGATGCGAGCTGCGGACGATTCCGTGGTACTGGACTTTGCCGCGATGGAGCGACCCGGCTACTTCCACGTCCCCGTACCCGACGGCCAGGACGGACGCTTATGGAAAATCGAACAGGCCACCGGCCAACGGCTGCTGATGACCGTCCCCCCCTACCTGGCTCGCAACGGCCAGCAGCTTCTGCTCCCGCAGGAAGTGATCGAAGCAGGTGTGCTGCCGCGTTTTCCCAGCCGGAACGCGAAGCCCTAATCTTTCACCTAACGCGGCCGCTGGCCGCAACCAACGTAGGTTGGGTCTCCGACCCGACCCG
>REEF01000566.1 GCA_007695205.1 Planctomycetaceae bacterium | reverse complement strand
GCACGTTGATAAGCCAGCCAGCGGGAACCACGGCTTCCAGCGCCAATAGCACTAACCGACCGCCAGCTTCTGGGGAGGCAACGCTTGACCTGCTTGCCTGATCTGGTGAATAATTCGAGAGGTGGCAGGCGAAGCACCGTGACGAAGGGATGAGCGATTTCCAGTTAGAATGGGGCGAATGTGGAACAGTTCTCGATTCTCTGCACCACGTGCCAGAAGCGGCTGAACGTGCGCGATACGTCGGCGATCGGCGAGATCCTGATCTGCCCGAAATGCGGTAGCATGGTGCTGGTCAGCCCACCGGAAGGTGCCAATCCCCACGCGGCGGACGAGGATTGCGATACGGTCGACGAGATCCAGCCGCCGGATCTGCCCGAACTGAGCCTGCCAGCCGGTTTGCCGTTGGACCAGCGGCCTGACGCGTTGACGGACGAGCCGACTGCGGAACCGCCGCGAGCCCCCAAGCCCAAACCGTCGACGCCTGTGGAGACCGGAACACCGCCCGCGACAACGCCTGTACCACCGGACGCAGCCGTGGGCGCCGAGGCAACCGAGCCCACGGCCCCGCCGCTGTTGCCCGACGATCATTGGGTGTCCCAGGCCACAGAGGATCGACGCCAATGGTTGATGATCGGCGGGGCGGCCATGTTGGGGATCTCGCTGTCAATCCTGTTGGTCGGCTTCTGGGCGTCGCGCACCGGCGACCTGGCAACTCGAACAGACCCTCCACCGGACGCCCCACCGTCGCCGGTTGCCCCCAAGGATGTACCGGACGACCAACCCGAAGACCAACCTGAAGACCCATTCGACGGCCAACCCGAAGACAAGCCGTCCGATACGACCGGTGACGCGGCCGTGGAGCAGCCGGAAACGGCCGACTCGCCCGGCGAACTTGCGGAAGATCCTTCGGATGCAGCGGATGCAGACCAGCGGCAGGAGCCGGGGACGACGGAACCGGTCGATCCGGCGATGAACGAGGAAACCGAGCGATCGCAGATCGCTGATCCGGATGCTGTCCAGCAGACCGAGCCCGTGGTCCCGGATGTGGGAGAACGTCAGATCGACGATCAGGATCTGACGGAGGATTCCCCGCCGACTCGGGTATTGCCTTCCTTTGCACCGTTCATCCAGGACCAGCCCTATCAGGTGGATGCGTCGCAGGAAGGGCTCGAGAATGGCGAACCGATGCCGGACATGGAACATTGGGAGGATGCATCGGATGACGGGTCCTCGATGCCGCGTCCCGAGCCTCGCCAGGTGAACATCCCGGAGCGGTTGCAGGACACCATCCCGGCAGTCGATATCCCGGGGATGCCGTTGATCGCCTTTACCCACATGGTCACGGGCTTGAGCACCATCCCGATCTCTTTAGACCCCGACGCGCTGGCTCTGCTAAGGCTCCGCCCTGATTCACCCGTGAAGGTCCAAGCGACGAATACCCAGGTTGGCGACATGCTGGTCGCTGCGATTCGCCCGTTGGGGCTCGGTTATTTGCACGATCAAGACCAGTTGCTGATCACCCGCATCGCTCCGGCCGACAACCCACTGCGCCGTGTCCGCCACCCGGTAGGCGATCTCGTCCAGGATTCGGAGGACCAGTTAGATCGGTTGGCTGATTGGATCATGACGATGGTCGAACCGGATTCATGGGAGGTTCAGGGGGGGGCGGGAGAGCTGGTCACCGAGTTACCGGATCTGGTGATCCGGCACCAGGACACCGTGCTGTTACGAGCTTTGTTGTTCTGCGAGCGGTTGCGAGTCGCCCGAGGTTTGTCGCCGACAACGAATCTGGATCCGCAGCTCATGCGATTGGATCTCCGCTGCCAACGCGCCGACACGCTACTACAGGAACGAATCCGCATCCGCTATGACCAACCGGTGCCGATGCTCCAGATCCTGCAGCAGATCACGCGAGACACCGGGCTGCAGATCCTAGTCGATTGGCATGCGCTGGGCCAGATGGGATGGACTCCTGCAGCCGAAATAACGCTGGTGGCTGACGATGTGCCTTTGGGCCAGGCCTTGATGGACCTGCTGGGTCCGATGGACTTGACCTTCCGCACCATCGATGCCAGCACCGTCCAAGTCACTTCACCGGAAGCGGATCGCGCTCGCTGGGACATCGAGTTTCATCCGCTGGAAGGCTTGTTGGCCGCCCCGTCCGAAATCGATTTATGGATGCAACAGTTGGAAGAGGCCATGCGGCAAGCGCGGCTGGACGAAGCGGACGGTGTGTTTCGATACGATCCGATCAGCCGCCATCTGATCGCCGCGTTCTCGCCGTCCCATCAACGCTGGCTGGCCGATCTGCTGGCCCGCTGGGAAACCGGCGAGCCCTAAGCATTTACAAGCGTGGAGCGTTTTTCCAGGGTGCGTTGTAACGCAGGCCCAGATTGATGATGCGTTGCAGCAGCATTTCGTAGTCGATGCCCATCGATTCGGCCGATTCCGCAAAATCCTCGCCATACTCCAGATTGGGATTGGCGTTCGCCTCCAGCACGTAGATCTTCCCGGCAACATCCATCCGGAGATCGATCCGCGCGTATCCGCTTAAGCTCAACGCATGGTACACCCGTTTGCAGATCCGTATGATCTTGGCCGTCACCAGCGGGGGCAAGTCGTCGGCGGACTTGGTCGTGATGCCGTACTTTTCCTGATACTTGCCGTCGAATTTTACTTTGGCCGTCGCGATGCGTGCCACATCGTCGGGCATCCCCGGAAACAACATCTCCCAGACCGGGAAGGTCAGCAATCGCCGGTTGCCGATCATCCCGACGTACAGTTCCCGGCCCTCGATGAATTCTTCGACCAGCGCATCCGATTCGGCTCGCCGATGAACGAACTCAACCCGATCGACCAGCGCGTCGTGATCTCGGACCACCGATGCCTGGGAGATACCGAACGATGCGTCTTCGACGACGGATTTGACAATCAGTGGATAACGCAGGTACGGCAGTTTCTTCACCGAACGCTGCCTGGGGCACACGGCAAATCGCGGG
Organism: Planctomycetaceae bacterium; assembly: GCA_007695205.1. Classification (GTDB taxonomy): domain Bacteria; phylum Planctomycetota; class Planctomycetia; order Pirellulales; family Pirellulaceae; genus SKKK01. The sequence continues at coordinate 4,636 of REEF01000566.1, read as the reverse complement.
GTACGAATACGGTGGAAACGCAGGATCTTTTTGCTGACCGCTTTATCGCGCGACAACATCAGACCTCGCGGATTGCAGCCCGTGTACGGTGTCCTCATCAGTTCCAGGTACGACACCACCGCGCTGTCGTAGGTCGCCAGGCCATGAAATTCTTCCAGCATCATGAATGCGATGTGCGGTCGCCACTCGCGGATCGCACGCCGGATCGGCGCCAAGTCGTCGAAGACCCCAATCGGCTGGACCTCGTGCCCCATCTCGCGCAGCGTGGCCACGACGTCGAATTCGGCTTTCCAAACCGTGATTTCCTTATCGCTGCAACCTTCCATGGTCGGTGGCGGGACCAGGCCTTCGCGGACCAATACCAGGATTCTTAGCCGTCTCATAACGCCACCCGATGGTTTCCGGCATGCAAGTAGTTCATGGTCTGGATCGTCAGCAGGATCAGTGCATTGCGTTCCGATTCGCGCTTGGGCCGATGGACTCGTAGATTCAACTCCCGACAACGCTCGATCATCCCGTCCAGAACCTGATTGATCGTGTACTGGTACTCGCCCGTCCAGTACGAGACTTCGCGGCGCAGCTTGGGGCCCAATCGACGCAGGAACCCGGCCGCCGTTGGGCGGCGAGCATGCTCCGGGGCGTCGGAAAACAAACGCCGAAGCTCGTGGTCGAAAAAGTTCGGCAGATCCAGCCCGTAATGAGCCCGCCGCTTGTGATAGTGCTCGCGCAGCGTCGTCCGCACGGTCGGCAACGACCCGGGACGTTCGCGCGAGGTGACCTTGGGCTTCTGTTGACGGATCTCGTCCATCAACTGATGTACGTACTCCAGCTTCTTGATCACGGGCCAGTCGTGATATTGACTGCGCCAACGCGATTTTGGCTTCAACCACACCGCAAACGTTTCGGCGAAATCCTCGACCGGATGGCTCTGGGCATACCAGGAATCCAGATGCAGCACGAAACTGCGGCTGTACGGTTTCGGGGAATAGAAATTCGGATAGGGCAGCGAAGCGCGACCGAAGATCTCTCGCCAGTCCCGACGGCGGCGCAAGCGATACGCATTGTCGATCGCATGACCCGCCTCGTGTCGCAGAATCCGCATACACCCCTCTTCTGTGCCACCTTCGACATCCAGCATCTGTTTGCGTTCCAAACGCATTAAACGTGGGTGCCCCAGGTAAAAAGGGATCGCAATGCCGGGAACACCGTCGGGCGAAAACCACTCTTCGGCAAACCAGCAGTGCGGCCGAAAGTGGATGCCGCGATATTCGAGTTCTTCGTACAGACGCGCAATTCGCTGCTCCAGCGGCGTGCCCTCGATGTGCAGGCCCAGTTGGCAGAACCGCGTGTCCAGCAATTGGTCGTCGGACAGTTCGTCCAGGTGCAAAGGCCCGAACGCGTATCGTCGGGCGGCGCGATAGCGACGTTTTACCTGAGATTTCCGCCTGCTAGCTACGGATCTTTCCGCCACGCTGTGACTCCCCATCGTGCGTCTTGAGAAACCGTTCTTGTGAGGAGCTTAATTCATCAGCCGCGTTGGATCAACCTCGTTCCAGATGCTAATCCGACGACCAGAAGTGAAATCCAGTCTCATTCATGGAACTCGCCGGAACGCTCTCATTGAGAACTGCTTTCAGCAAGCCCAAAATCCGCGATTTGCGGCGAGAAAGCCGGGATGAACCCCTTGTTTTTGTTGCTCTCGTCGCATAATCGTTTAGAGGCGGTAACAAAACCGTTCGGCGCGGGTCTCTGACCCCGCCGGAAGGCACCGTTCGGCGCGGGTCTCTGACCCCGCCGGAACCGCCGACCGTAGGTCTCCCGGGCCAGTTTTGTTACCGCCGCTTAGAGGCAGATGCTTCGACGAGAAAACCAATCCTATCAAGAAAGAGCAATCCAATGAAAAAAGATATTGAAAAAGCGTTCAACGATCACCTGAACGCCGAATTTTTTTCGGCTTATCTGTACCTGTCCATGGCGAATTACTTCGCCGCCGAGAATTTGGACGGGATGGCCGCCTGGATGCGAGTCCAGTCCGAGGAAGAGCGGGTCCACGGCATGAAGTTCGTGGACTTCATCAACGATCGAGGCGGCCGAGTGGCCTTGCAGAAGATCGATCAGCCGGCCATCGAATGGGAAAGCCCGTTGGCCGCATTCCAGGAGGCGTACGATCACGAGTGTTTGATCAGCGCGAAGATCAACGAACTGGTAGATCTGGCGAACAAGCAAAACGACCATGCAGCACACAACTTCCTGCAGTGGTTCGTCTCGGAACAGGTCGAAGAAGAGGCGACGGCACAGCGGATCGTCGAGCAATTGAAGCGAGTCGGCGATAACCCCGTGGGCTTGATGATCATCGACCAGCAACTTGGCTCGCGGACCTTTACGCCCGCCGAGGCAGCGGACTGAGGACGCGTGAATCATCGCGGTCACATCGCACAGGCCCAGTCGAACGACGCTGGGTCTGCTGCGAAGGATCTACGCAGGAATAGGTTGTCTAAATTGTAGCAGGCACACTCTGGGTGCCGTGAAATGAACTGGTTCATCTACCACATCGCCAGCGGTCACGCCTTTTTCACGGGCATCGGCGTGATCATGATCGCTGTCTGGGCCGGTTCGAGATCATCTGGTGGTGGTAAGCGGGTTGCGACGTGGAGCTTGTTGTTGGGCGCCCTGGCCGTCGCCATCTCTTCCACCCCGCTCCCCGGTTGGGTTTACGTTCTGGCCACCGTCGTCACGGTGTTCTGGATCGTCAGTCTACTGATCGGGAAACGGCTCCGCTGGACAGCCTGGGCGGTGGTGGGGGTCTGGGCGTTTGCGGCGGCGATCGAACTTCCTTACCACTTCCTGCCCGGAATTTCGGTGGCTTCGTCCCGGTCGATCGCCGTGATCGGAGATTCGATTTCGGCTGGGATGGGCGACAGCGACCGGTCCGTCAAGTGGCCCGAGCTGCTGGAGGCTGAACATGGCCTGCGGGTTCATGACCTGTCTTTCCCTGGCGCCACGGCGGCCTCCGCTTGGAAACTCGCCGGGACTCAGCGGATCTCGTGTCCGATCGTGATCTTACAGATCGGCGGCAATGACCTGCTGGGCGGCAACTCGCCGACCCAGTTCGCACAGGATCTGGATTTGCTGCTGGCCAGTGTTCGCGCTCCAGGACGGCAACTGGTCATGTTCGAGCTTCCCCTGCCGCCCGGGATGCACCAGTACGGCCGCATTCAGCGAAAGTTGGCTCGCAAGCACGATGTTCGCTTGATTCCGAAACGAGTCCTCATGGGGATCCTGGCGGCGAAACATTCGACGGTGGACACGATTCATTTGACGCCCTTGGGGCACCAGCGGATGGCTACCTACGTTTGGCAGATCATCCGTCCGGCGTTCCCGCCAGTACCGACCGCAGGATTTGAGACTGAGCCTGAAGCCAATGGGTAGATGCGTCGCCCGGCATGCCTTGTTCATAAAACGAATGAGCCAGACGTTCGATGGCCGATCGGTGCTGGGCAACCAGATCGTCACGGCATCCGTCCAGGGCCTCCCAAGCGGGCACGGCGGCCGGCCGCCCTTTCAGGATCGACTGGATCGCCTCTTCGGGGTCCTGTTGCTCTACCAGGGTCAGATACCCGAGGACCGTCAGAGGTGCTCGGCCCAGGCCAGCCGTGCAGTGGACATAGGTCCGATGCCCCTGGCCCAGCAAACGCGCGAATGCCGACACGGCGCCGGGCAACTGGCGGCGCATGTCGGGGATATCGAAGTCCCGGATCGGCCACCGATCCATCGCCAGTTCCATGGCTGCGCCGGCCGCACAAAGTTGATCGTAGTCGATGGACCAATAGGCATGGCAGTCGTCATGCTGTAACGAAAAGATGGCGGAAACGCCAGCCTCATTTCGTATCCGCGCCAAATCGGAAACCGTCATGGGACACGTCCCGATGATGATCTGTGGTGAGATTTCTCCCCAGTTCAGCGACCATTTCCACATGTTCCGTCCCCTTGAACTGCATTCGATCGTCTCTTCATCGGATCGGTTGCCAACATCCGCCATTCATTCACGTCGCCCATTGTACTACGATGGAGAAGGGCTTGATACGGTTGACAGTACCATAGCCGCCTGACCATCTTCCAATGATTGTTAGGCGTGAGAATGCACGGGTGGAGTCCATGTCCATTTACACGACGGTCATTCGGCCGCTATTGTTTCGACTGAACGCAGAGACGGCCCATCACATGACGGTGGAAGGTTGCCGCGTCTTGGGAGCGATTCCCGGTGTGGCTGCGTTGACGCAAAGGCTTTGGAAGATCGACGATCCCGTGCTTCGAATCGAAGTGGCCGGCCTCTGCTTTCACCACCCGATCGGTCTTGCGGCGGGCTGGGACAAGAGCGGGCGAGCGCTGCGGATGCTGGATTCGCTGGGCTTCGGGTTTACCGAAATCGGTTCGGTCTCTGCCCGAAGCTCGCTGGGCAACCCGAAACCCCGTCTGTTTCGCTTGCCTCGCGACCGCGCCCTTATCGTGAACTACGGGCTACCCAACGAGGGGGCCGAAGTCGTCTCCGCCCGATTGGCCGCGCACTGCCCGCAACGACCACTCGGAGTCAACATCGTCAAGACCAACGACGGGCAAGGCTCGCCGCCCTGCAGCA
>REEF01000465.1 GCA_007695205.1 Planctomycetaceae bacterium | reverse complement strand
AGCAGCCTGCGTCTTCTCCGTAGAGCAATTGGCGTACCATGACCGAGCGGAACTTCGGCTGGACCATCGAAATGCAGATCAAGGTCACGCGAGCCCGACTGCAAACCTTGGAGATTCCCGTGCCGCATCGCCGCTGCATCGGGCCGAGCACTGAAGTGGACCCCAATATTTGGACCACGAACGCGCTTCGCTTAGATAGAAAGAGCAGCGCGTTTTGATAGGCCGCTGCGGTACACTTCCGCAGGCGTTTGGTGGTCCAGCGAGCTGTGTCTTCGCTCACTGCAGTAGAAGTCAAAGTAACTTCTTAGCCCTTGATAGAGATCGGTTCCTGTAGCGTATTCCTTGAGATAGATCACCGGTCGCGTGCTCGAGACGAAGGGCTTCGTCGACGATGAGGACCTCAGCGCCTTTCGCCGCGCCAGCGATACCGACGATCACGTTGCGGAAGTGGTGACGATTCTCGCCCAGAAGACGCTGTAGAACGACTTCAATCACATCCACGAAACCCCGTTGGACGTCCGCGCTGCCGCGGAAGCGTAGATCAAACCGTCTTTCGAAACCGCAAGCTGCAAACGCGACAGAACGTCGCACCAGGGCGACACGCTGTCGCATGCGTGCGGGATCGATGCCCGCCGCAGCCGTCGAGCCAAGTTTTCCATGAGTCCCATGCAAAAACACACGCCCTATTGCCGAATGGATGAGACTGGTGTCGATCGCGTTGATCGTGATCGGACTTGGGGTGATCGCCGGCACGCTGCCCTTAGAACAGGGCATCCGGGCGGTCGTCGGCTGGGTAGAAGGGCTCGGTCCGGTCGGGCCGCTGGTGTATGCCGGCATCTCCCCGCTGATTACGATGTCGATGATCCTCGCGGCCCCGTTTTCCATTGCAGCGGGCGCTTTGTTCGGTCTGCTCCGCGGCACCGCGGCCGTCACGGTGTACATCACGAAACTCGCCCGGCGGGCCATCGCTGAGCAAACCGACGTTGAGTCCGCCGAAGACCACCATGAACAGGAGCGGATCATGACCGGAAAACAACCTGCCGACAATCGCACCCCCTGGATCGGCGCCACCGTCAGCGCCGTCGCGGCACTCTTGGTCTTGAGCGGGGCTGCGCTGGCGGTGTTTCAGCCAGAGTTCCTCACCCGCTGTTTGGCCCGCCCGCGGTGACGATGGCCGAGGCGTACGAGGAACGTATCGAGGGCTCGACCGTCGATCACAGCCGCTTTCAGATCGTGTTGACCGGTTCCTCCAGGCGTTCGAGGACGCCGGCTTCTACGGCATGCGGATTGCCTCGCGGCAGGCCGAGCCGTGGCGGACCGTTGAGGGGATCGAGTTCCGCTCGGTGACCGGCATGGCCTACAAAGGCAAGCAGGGACCGTGCCGGGAGCGCAATCAGGCGGCCATCTACCGCGGGCCCTTCAAATGCGTGGAAGACGACGACCACCATGTGTACCACCGCGGCGAGCGAATGGCCGTGTGCGACAAGACCTTCCACTTGCTCCAAAAAGAACCCTACGGCGGCCAGTTCGAGATGGTCGATCCCTTGGAGGCGGTTTCACCGGAGCAGGCTACCCAAGGTGAGTTCGTCGTTTCCGACGAGACATGATATGGAGCCGAGGGGCCCCATTTCGCGTTGGACGTCTCGCACGAAACGATCCCAATAAGTGCTCCAGAAATACTTGGCCGATCTACGGACGAACCCAGTATCCGGAGGTCCGCGCGTGGGTGTTCGCCGGGCTGACCATGCCCGACGGGGTGTCGCATTGTCGTTGCGGGATCGCTGGTCGTGACGGGCCTTCGGTGAGCGGTTGGCGCGGCTCGTTCCCCGGATCAGGTTGAAGATATCCTAGAGAACAGGCCATGGGAACGTCGAGCGGATCGGGATGCGCTGTCCGGTCTTCTGCGATTCGTTGGCGGCCGTCATGATCTCGACCACGTGCAGGGCATGCTCGGGCGTGAAGAGCGGCTCGCGGCCCGTGGCCAGGCACTCGGCCACGAGCGAGGCACCGTTTTCCCACACGTAATCGCTACGGGCATCGGCATGGCGTTGAAACCGGTGGTGCTCGCGGGTGGCCAGATCGACCGCATGGGGCGCCCAGTCGTATCCCGCCAGGCTCATGCTGCCCCCGGTCCCGGTGAGGGATATCGTGTGGTGGTCCTGCTGCGTGGAGGAGTGCTCGTGCGGGGTGAAGTAATTGAAGCCGGACTGCACGTGCGACAAGACGCCGTTGCCGTGGTCCAACAGGATCATGGCGTTGTCCTCGGCGGTGACGGTGATCTCGCCCCTTCCGGTGATCTGCCTCGTCGGGGTGACGACGCTCGTCATGGCGACGACGGATTGGGCCGGGCCGAGCAACCCGGTCAGGGTTGTCAGACTATAGACGCCCAGATCCGGCAGGCTGCCTCCGCCTTCGGTATAGAAGAAGGACGCCCAGTTCGGGCCCAGGTGACCGTAACTGGCGTGTGCCGCTGCCAGTCGTCCCAGTTTCCCTTCGCCCAACGTCTTGGCCATGAAGGCAAACTGTGGGCTCTGTACCACCGTCGGTGCGCCCCATAGTCGGACGCCCTTCTTGCGGGCAAGCTCCAGGAGTCGCTGGCCCGCGTCCAGCGAGTTGGCGATGGGTTTCTCGCTCCAGACGTGTCTGCCCGCCTCCAAGGCCAGTTCGTTCAGCCGCTCGTGTTCCTGCATGTCCGTCAGGTTGACGAACAGATCAAACGAGGCTCCCGCAAGCATCGGGTCGATGTGCGGATAGTGATGGGGGATCTTGTGCCGGTCCGCCGCCTGGCGAGCTCGGTCGGGCAGGATGTCGCAGACGCTGACCAACTCCACGAGCGGGCAGCGGGCCAGGTGCGACAGGTACGGTCGGGAGACGCTTCCGCAGCCGATCACCCCCACCTTGATCGTGCCGGCGGCCGGCTGTGCGACGTCAGCCGATGCGTCCCATGGTCCAAAAGTCATGGCCGCACCCACGGCGGCGCCGCCTCGCAGCAGACTTCGACGGTCGATCGGTTTCGTAGTATCCATGGCGATCCTTCTTTCAGGCTTCACGGTCTCTGTAAGTGCCGCGCGTGCGACCTTCCCAGCCTATCCGACGATCCGTTCCAGAGATACAGGTCTTTGCCCACACCCGTTCGCGCGACAGTTGCCGCTCATCGGCCTCGAAGTCGTCCCGTCGCGTGCTGCGGTGGCGCAGATCGCCGTCCATTTGTTCTCCTTCAGATGCCCGTGCCGGCTCGAGCGACCATGAATGCCTCGATTCTATCATCGCTTGGACACGCTTTGCCAGCCTCCGGGCAGAGCGCGCCCCAAGTCGGCTTGCACCAAACGGGATCAGCCCAATCCTGTTCCGCCCGGCATTTGCTGGCACCCGAGATCAGGAACGGACACGACACGTCGGATGCCCGAAAAGATGTCCCCCCGGACAATTGGCTCAAAAAAATGCCTGTCCTTTTCGCTCCTTTTCGCCATCGGGCGAGCACGCGTGTGCCCTTGGCTTCAATCGACCGGGCCGGGGCGGGTGATGGTGGGGGCGGTTTTGACTCGGGGGCGGATCGAGAGCCAGTCGATGCCTTGGAAATCGGGGTCGTCGATCTCGCGGATCTCTTCGGCGCCTCGGTAAGGCGCCATGGTGTCGACCCAGGCGATCAGCTTGCGCAGGCTGATCGGATCGACCTGGACGCCATGATGCTGGCCGCTGGAGACGATGTCGATCAATCGGCTGCGGTAGGACAGGGCGGTCATCGGTGGCGGGGTCTGATACGCGACCGGGTCGGTCTCCAGATAGCCTTCGACGTGCAACATGTCGGCAAAGCCGAATCCGGGCGGCGGGTTCTCGGGCGGCTGATACGGTCGGTTCCAGGTCGGGCGGCCGGTCAAATGCATGTAAGGCTCGGAAAAGATGAGGAATCCGGGCCGGTCTGTCAGATCGAGCACCTGTCGAGCTTCTCCGTCGCCTTGGTGGCAGCGTGCGCAGTATTGGTCCAGTACCGGTTGGACAAAGCGGGGGAAGCTGACCGAAGCATCGCCCCAAGGCGGCGGTTGGATGTCGTGCGGCGGGCGCAGCAGCGCCAGGCTGCTACCTTCAGGAGCGGGGGTGCGGCTGTGCGATTCGTGGCAGCCCAGGCAGCCGCGTCGTTCTCCCGGCATGACTCCGGTAAAACTGCGCATGGTCTGCAACGCGCGGTAGTGTTCGTCCAGCAACTGAAAGTGCAGCGGAATCCCGGCGGGCGCGTTGAACGACACGGATCCATCCGGCTCGATGGGCACGGTGCCGAGGATCCTTTTCACCCCGTCCGATTGGACGGCCGATACGACAGGGCCGGTGGACAGATAAGGCCGCCGGTACCAGTACGTGTAGGTCTTGTGTTCGATGTTCAATACTCGCAGCATCCGCGCCTTGCCCTGCAGCTCGGGCGGCGCTCCGGCATACACGTTCCCGCTGAAGATGATGCCCGGCGCGGGATCGTCTCGCTGTTGGCGAGTTGGCCAGGTGACTCGATCGGGCATCACGGGGGGCCGCGGTCGAGGACGTAGCGGCATGCCGTAGAACGCGTGATGCTGGCCTTCGTAGATCAGTTCCCGGTTGCCGTCGGTGTCCATCAAGTACAGGACGAACTTGCCGCCTCGATTGGCCGAAACCAAAAAATCCTGTTCGCCCAGCGGGTAGGGGGAATAATACGCCGAGTACGATCCGCTGGGCCGGTAGCGGGGCGATTCGATGGGATCCACCGGACCGTCACCCGATTCGGGATACACCAGTTCGGCGGTCACTTTGGTCAGGCCGTCGGGAAAGTTGAAGCCCCGATCGGGATCGATGATGCCAACCGAACCGGTGAACCAGTTGTGATGGGCGCTGCCGGTGAACATCACGCGACGGCTGCCGGGGATGGCTCGAGCGTCCTTCATCAGATCGGGCCAAACGCTCTGGTTGCCCCAGAAGGTTTGCACCTGCGTGCCGTCGGGGTTGACGGTCCACAGCCCCTGGGCTCGCCACAGCGGTTTGTCCGTGTATTCCCACCGAGTGTAGATCACTCGTCCGTCGTTCATCAGCGACGGCAGGTAATCCGGTTCGTTGTTGCGCGAAACAAGGTAGATGTCGTTTCCATCCGGATCGCAGCGAGCCAGGACGAAGGCGTTGGTGGGAGGCATGCAGCGGACGTAGGTGTGCCCGCGGGTCGTCGAAAACATGATGTGATCGTCGGGCAGATAAATCGGGTCCAGATCGTCATAGATTCCGTCGGTCAATTGGCGAAGGTCCGAGCCATCCACGCCGATCTCGTACAGATGGAATGCTTTCTCGTTATGAGGCTGATAGGAAAACAAGACGCGTTGCCCGTCGAACGAGATATCGGGACGCCAGAAGGAACCGTGCAGCGGGGCCTGGGGCATCAACTGGGTCAGCCGCCCGTCGGGTCCGAGTCCCTCGAGGATCAGCAATCGCCCGCCGGGGACGGCCTGGTAGCCCAGACGATGGCGGGTTTCATGCTGCCACTCGCGGCCTTGCGGATAAGGCTGGTCGATCAGCAGTACCCGGTCGAAATCGAGCACCGGGTTCAGAAACATGACCTCGCGTTTCAGCTCGCGGATCTGGAAATACAGAGGTGTGTCGCTTTCGGTCAACTCGGCAGCCCGATCCTCCAGCTCTCGCAGCCGAGTTCGCTGGTCTTCCAGGCAGACCGTCCCGCTCGGATGGGCCTCGATCCGATCCGCCAGTTCCCACGTGCGTTGGACTTCTTCGCGAATCCGTTCGACGGTCGGCGCGGTTGTCGATAGCGGGGTGCCTTGGTTCCACGACCGGACGCCCTGCACGCTGACCGGCGGCGTTTGACCGCTACCTTGATGCAGCCAGTCGCGTTCGAGCGCCTCCCGCGCCTCGATCGCATCCAGGTTTCGCGTCTCCGGGGTAACCGGCGTGGCGTACGGTGCCACCGGCTCGTGGATTCGCGGCCGGAAATCGATCCGATCGCCTGCTTCCAACATCAGACGCACCCAATCGGGCGAAAATGCCCCGGCCGAGCCTTGGGCCACCAGGGCCTCGAAACGATCACCGATCCGATCGCGCTGTTTCCATTCATCCACGTCCGCAGGGCTCTGCCGCGCCCACTGATCGTCGGTCAGCGGTCGATACTCCAGCAGCAATTCGATCAGCCGTCGAGCAGCGGGCAGTTGCAGATCGTTACCCGCCGCCGACAGATGATCGACCAGCGGTCGCTCGGTGTACTCGGTCAGACGCGCCAGCGGTCCGGCGAATTCGGCTGCCAACCGAGCTTGCAGGACCTGGACCAGCAACGGGCTGGGCGTGATCTCATGTTGTGCCAGGTTCCGGCGGATGGCTGCCAGGGTTTCTGCGAAATCTTCGCCCGCTTGGTAAACCAACGCGACCTGTTCGGACACCCGCTTGTCGGCCTCGGTCATCGCTTGGACGCCGTTCAGGTACAGCCGAGCTACCTCGTCAGCCGTCAAGGCATCGGCGTAGATCCGCAGATCGTCCATGACTCCTTGCAGGCATTCGTTCCCGTTGGTCGAACCGATACAACCCGGAGCGTGGCCGCCGGCTTGGATGCGACCGGGCCGTTGCAGGGCACCGATCTGGGCGCCGTTCAAATAGACACGCATCGTCTGTCCATCGAAGGTGGCCGCACAGTGATGCCAGCCGGTACCGACCACCGCCTTGGGATCGATCGGAGCCCGCAGTTCGACATAGCCGTCGATGTTCAATCCCAGGGTCAGTCGTGTCATGTGTTCTTGGAACGAGAACAACACCCGATCGCTGCCGTCTTCCTTGCGGAAAATCTCGTCATAGCGGTCAAACCCATCGACCTGGACCCAGGCGGAAAAGCTGATCCGCTGGATCTCCGATAGATCCGGTTGACCATCGCCCAACACGGCCAGCATGTGCCTGCCCGAGAACCGCATGGCCCGACCGAAAATCCCGCCGGTGCGAGTCAGATGACCGGCGAATCCGTCTCGTGGCCGAGCATGATAGGCGTTGCCGCTTTGATCCAAACAATCCCCATCCGGCTGGTCAAACGTCCAATGGGCGATCAGCCGTTTGTCGATCTCGATCGGTTGGACGACGCCGGACGCCCCATCCGAAGTTTTCGGGGACGGGGCACGATGACTTTCATTTGCCATCGAACCGGTGCCAGCGGAGGCGAAGCACCCGACCAAGAAACACAGCCGTAAACGCACACTCGAAGACCTCATGATCATCGCCTTTGCCAAACCATGAAAAAGGACATGTCCAGTAGTTTACCAGGAAAAGCGTGGGAAAGCAGCCGTGGGTCCCGGGCGCCGAACGGGACTCATGTGGGTCCCGAGCGCCGAACGGGACTCATGTGGGTCCCGAGCGCCGAACGGGACTCATGTGGGTCCCGAGCGCCGAACGGGACTCATGTGGGTCCCGAGCGCCGAACGGGACTCATGTGGGTCCCGAGCGCCGAACGGGACTCATGTGGGTCCCGAGCGCCGAACGGGACTCATGTGGGTCCCGAGCGCCGAACGGGACTCATGTGGGTCCCGAGCGCCGAACGGGACTCATGTGGGTCCCGAGCGCCGAACGGGACTCATGTGGGTCCCGAGCGCCGAACGGGACTCATGTGGGTCCCGAGCGCCGAACGGGACTCATGTGGGTCCCGGGCGCCGAACGGGACTCATGTGGGTCC
>REEF01000240.1 GCA_007695205.1 Planctomycetaceae bacterium | reverse complement strand
GAACGGTGCTTAATGCGTCAGGCCTTTTCCAGGCACCGTTCCAGGTAGTGACGAGCGCGATTGATTTCGGCGGTCACCTGTTCGGTCGTCTCCAGAATCGGAATACCACGCGGCATGGGATGCATGAAGATCTCGGTAAAACCCTGATAATCGATCTGCTTCAAAGCGGCCAACAACGGCGTGAAATCCAGCGGCCCGCGCCCGGGCATCTGCATCAATTCCTGCTCCTTGGGCAGCGGCTTGGACGACCCCATGCCGTGCTGCCAGGCTTGAAAGAAGACCAGTTTCGGACCCAGATCACCGATCAACCGGGCGATGACCGCTTCGTCTTGCGGCAGATGGTAGGGTGCCAGTGCGACTCCCAAATGGGGCGAGCGAGCAAACTCAGCAAAATACCGGATCGAGTCCGGCGTGTTGATCAGGGTGCGGCTATGGTTCTCGATGCCGATCGTCACGCCCAGTTGCTGGGCGACCGCCACATGCGGGGCCAGGCTGTCGACAAACGCTCGGACCTGATCGCGCACCGTGTCACCCGGGGCATTGCGTGCGCCGGTGACGATCAGACGTCCGCCCAACTGCTTCAGGACGTGCATCTCGTCTTGTAGTTTATACGGCCCCAGGTCGTAACGTGTGATGACGCCTAACCGCACCTGGTGTTCCTTGAGCAACTGGAGGAAACGCGGGTACCCCATCTCCTGAACCTGTTCGCGATGATCGGCATGAGGTCGAGGCCAGATATCGATCCATTCGGCCCCGACTTTGTCGACTTGGCCCAATACCTGGGCCAACGCCGTCGTGCCGTACATGGGCGAGCCCAAGATGTAGTTCAAACGAAAATCCGACTCGGCAGCCACAGCCGATCGGTAGCGACTGGAAACCGCGGCAGATACCGCACCGGCGGCGAGATTCCGACAGAACTGGCGACGTGTGCTTCGTTGGTCGACCACTGGCTTACTCCTGATGACACTACGGGATTTAGGATCGGCAAATGAATTTGTGTCGCGTTTCGCCGAAGGGGTCCCGCGCGCCGAGCGGGACCTGACGCGGACGCGAATGCTGGCCGAAGGAACGGGTCCCGCTCGGCGCGCGGGACCCACTGTGTCTTTGCCGGTCCTTACGTGATTTCGTACCCCCCACGCTGCTCGCGTTTCAACAACGCATTGGCTTGGTCGTCCGCGAAGAACCGTTCGTTTTCGGCGTCCCAACGCAAGGGGCGTCCCAAATGCATGGCGATGTTGCCCATGTGACACGTGTTGGTGCTCTGGTGCTGGCTGATCACATCCGCGATGGGCACTTCCCGATTCTTGACGCAATCGAAGAAATTGCCCATGTGATTGATGATCGAATCCAGCTTGCCCATTCGCGCCGGTCGATCCAAGTTATCGTGCGCGTACAGCTTAAAATCTTCACGCTCCAGCGGTGCGTCCGCCAGATCTTCGACCGGTTTGCCCTGAATCGCGCCCCGGTTGACGAAGATACGTCCCTCGGTACCCGTGAACATGATGCCGTTTCGGCCGTGGTCCGCCACGGTCATGATCACGCCGCCCGGATATCGGTATTCGGCGTAATAGTCCACGGCCACGTTATAGCCATGGGGGATATTTGGGTACGTCGCTTCGCCCCGAACCTCCAGCGGTTGCGATCCGATCGCCCATTGTGCGATATCCAGGTGGTGCGCGCCCCAATCGGTCATCTGCCCGCCCGAATACTCGTACCACCAGCGGAATGTATAATGGCAACGTTCTTCGATGTAGGGTACCAGGGGCGTTTGACCGAGCCACAGATCCCAATTCAGATGAGGCGGTGGCTGCTTGATTTCAAAGGGACCGCCCGTGACGTTCTTGCCCAGGACAACATCGACGCGTTGCAGTTCGCCCAGCCGGCCCTGTTGCACCATTTCGACCGCCAGCCGAAAACGATGATCGCTGCGTTGCCAAGATCCCACCTGGACCACCCGGCCCGTTTCCCTGACCACTTGGTCGATCAACTTGCCCTCGTCGACGGTCAGCGTCAACGGCTTTTCCACATACACATCCTTCCCGGCGCGACAGGCGTCGATCAGCATCGCCGCGTGCCAGTGATCCGGGCTGCCGATGGTGATGATCTCGATGTCCTGACGATCAAGCATGCGGCGGTAATCCTCGTACAGATCCGCTTGGCCACCGAATTGCTCTCGCGCCTTCTCTGCAATCTCACGGTCCACATCGCAGATCGCCACGATATCACCGTGCGGCAAGGTCTTCTCGGCGACCACCGAACCCTGGTAACGCATTCCGATCGCCCCGATTCGGAACCGGTCGTTTGCGGAGCCAGCCCGATCGCTTTCGGCCGCACCAGCCGTGAAATAATAGGGAGTCAATACGCCGGCCGCAGCCACGGTCGAACAGCCTTGGAGAAACGCTCGGCGAGACAATCGAGAATCGGTCATGGCAAGTGTCCTTTATCCTCTCGGATCAGAAATCGGGGGAACCCTTCTATTGTGGCCCAATCGGGCGAAAAAATAAAGGCGCCTTTCAAATCGTCCTGTCGGGTCCAGCACCCTTGCGCTTGGCTTCGTTCTGTCGCACGTGGCCAGCCGGAGCGAGCAGATCGGCGGCAAAATCAACGACCCACCACTGCACGAAGATCAACAACACGGGTGCCATGAACTTGATCATCTGCTCGATTTTCGGCTCGTGCATCCATCGGGGGAACAACGCTGCCAACTCGGGATAGAAACGAGCGACCAACGCGCAATTCAGGATCAAGAAGAAGCAACTGAACACGCAAGTCAGGAACAAGAAGCCACAGCCCTCTCGGCTGGGCCGCGGCGAACGATGTTTCCTGAACTTCACGATTCTCGCGTTCACTCCAGCGCACCTTATTCAGACCAACGGAAGCACCGATGACAACAGGATCGTCACCACCAGGCTGACCGTCGCCAGGACGACCAGCATGATCGTCCAGGACTTCAATGCTTCGACCTCTGTCAGTCCGCTCATCTTGGCAAAAATCCAGAATCCGCTGTCATTCATCCAGGATCCGACCAGCGAACCGCCGCCGATGGCCGTTCCCAGATAGACGGGGCTGAACCCCAGCGTTTCCGGCGCGGCGATCCCCGCCAGCATGGCCGATCCCGTGATCATGGCGACGGTGCTGGAACCTTGAGCGGTCTTTAGTACGGCCGCGACCGCGAAGCCCAGCACCAGCAGAATCTTCCCCGCGCCGCCGATCCCGGTGAACGCTTGCTGGATCGCATCGCCGACTTGAGCGACCTTCAGCATCTCGCCAAACGCTCCGCCTGCCGAGGTGATCAGGATAATCACACCGCCACTCATCAATGCCACCTCGATGGCCGTCGCCATTTCGGTCCGCGAAAGCTGCCGTTGACGGACCAGCGTGGCGATGGCGATCGCTGCCGACAACAGCAGGGCGAAGTTGGCGTTGCCGACCACGTTGGTGATCCGGGTCAGACGTGCCAACGTCTGAGCTCGCGGATCCTCGATCCGCTCGGGGGAACGCATCCACTGGGTCAACTGGTCGTCCCGGGGACGTTCGACGCCCGTTGCGACCAATTGCTCGCGGATCGCAGTCTTGGCCGACGTTTCGACGATCGTATTGGTAGAAATCAACAGCACGGGCAGGATGACAGGCAACAGGCTGACCCATAGAGACGGCAGTTGCGAATCTTCCAGCGGTTCCGGGTCCGGTCGATCGCCGATCGACCGCATGGGAACGGGCATCCAGTGATTCGCGAAATGAGCGAAGATCAATGCGGCAGCGGCGGCTGGCAGGGCGACCAGGCCGCCCACCAGGATCATCAGTCCCACATCGAATCCCAACGTGTTGGCCATCACCAACGGCCCGGGCGTCGGTGGCACCAGCGTATGGGTAATGGCGCCACCGCCGCCGATCGCCAGCACATACAACAGGTAGTTCCGTCGGGTCCGTCGATATAACGATCGGGCCAGTGGGACCAACAGGTAGAAGACCGTATCGAAGAAGACGGGTACCGCCAAGACAAACCCGCTGCCCATCAAGGCGATCGATGCGCGTTTCTCGCCGAACAACCGCAAAAACGAACGCACGATGCGGTCGGCCGCTCCGCTGTCCAGCATGCACTTACCGATCACGGCAGCCATCCCGATCACGATCCCGATGTTGCCGGCGGACGTACCGAACGCGGTGGCGACGCGAGATATCGAGGTGGCCCAGTTGCCCTGGCCCAGCCACCCAGCCGCCAGCATGCTGACCAGCATGGCCGCCACGGTCAACGCGATGAATGGATGGATCTTGCCGCCGATGATCAGCACCAGAACCGTCCCCATCCCGATACCCAGGATCACCAACGGCGGGAACCTGGGCACGGTTGCCGACTCCGGCTGCGAAGGCTCGGCCAGCGGCGAATCCGCCGTTGGCTGCGATCCGGACTCGGGCTGCGGCGGAGCACCCGCTGGCTCGGCCAGCTCTTCCGAGATATCCGATGCGGAAGCGGATTGGTCGAACAACAGCGGCGCTGCGCCGCAGTACCAGGCCAGCAAGACCAGGCAGCCGATCCCCCCGACCCATGTTCGCCAGCGAATCATTCCACGCTCCTCAGTTGCGTATCCAGCGGCTGTCCCGGGATCCAGTCGTATCGCAGATCACCCGTTTCAAGCCTTCCGGGTGGACGGTTGGCGCTGCCTTTTCGCTTGGTTGCCGAATCGCCCAATTCCGCTCGCATCTTGTCACCCAGTTCCTTCATCCGAGCGACGATCTCCGGATGCTGGTCGGCGACGCAAGTCGTTTCGCCGATGTCGTTGGCCAAGTCGAACAGCGACAGTCCGATCTTGGCCTGTTCGTAGTTCGTCGGAATGCCGCCCGTCCCGCCGGGTCTGCCGGCCAGGGTGCGATAGCTGTGCGGAAAGTGCAATTTCCAACGACCCATGCGGATCGCCTGCAGCTCGGCACCGTAGTAAAAGTAATAGGCCTCGTGGGGACTGGTCGCCTCGGGATCGCCGACGATCAACGGCCAGATGTCCTTTCCGTCAATCGTATGATCGGGCAAGGGGGCATCGATCAACTGGGCAATGGTCGGCAACAGATCGATGGTCATCGCCGGCTGGCGGCAAACGGTGTCCGCCGGGATGGTGCCGGGCCACCACATGACCGTCGGTACTCGGCAGCCACCATCGAACATCGTGCCTTTGCCCTCGCGCAACGGCAGGGCCGAACCGGCATGGTCGCCATAGCTGAGCCACGGTCCGTTGTCGCTGGTAAAGACGACCATGGTGTCCTTGTCCAACTGGTGCTCTCGTAGCGACTGGATGATCTGCCCCACGGACCAGTCCAATTCCATCACGACATCCCCGAACAGACCCTGCTCGCTCTTGCCGCGAAACTTGTCCGAAACGTACAACGGCACATGGACCATCGGGTGCGGCAGGTAGATCAGGAAAGGCTGGTCCTTGTTCTGGTCGATGAACTGGACCGCCCGCTCGGTGAACCAGGTGGTGAACTGCTCCTGATCCTGCCCGGTAACGTTCGTGTTGACGATTTGGGTATCGTCGAACAGGGGAAGCGGGGGAAACCCTTTTTTGGCCGTGGGATGATAGGGCCACATGTCATTCGAGTACGGAATGCCGAAGAATTCGTCGAACCCGTGCTCGGTGGGCAAAAACTTGGGGTGGTGGCCCAAGTGCCACTTGCCGTAAATGGCCGTGGCGTAGCCTTTTTGTTTGACCAGATCGGCCAGCGTCATCTCGTCGGCGTGCAGACCGATATCCGAGCGATGAGCCAGCGCGCCCTGGATGCCGACTCGCACGTTGTAGCAACCGGTCAACAATCCGGCTCGCGACGCCGAACAGACGGCCTGAGTCACGTAGAAGTCCGTAAAGATCCGACCCTCCCGCGCCATCTGATCCAGGTGAGGCGTCTCGTAGCCCTGAGCGCCGAACGAGCCGATATCCGCGTAACCCATGTCGTCGATGAAGACGATCACGAAATTGGGCAATCGTTCTGTGGCATCGGCAGGCGGCGCCGGGACAACCGCATGAAGAATCCACCAAGCCAATCCGATTCCAACGATTCGAGTGAGCATTGCAGGGCCTCCAGTTGAGCTTGCGTTGACCGATCGACGATTAGTAGAACGTAATTCCCGCCGCAATACAACCTGCAAACCCCGTTCGGCAACGGATCGGCGACCAGCACCCGAACGCGAAAGCACAAACCGGAACCAGCCGGAACGGTGCGGATCAACCGGCCGTCACGTGTCCCAGCAAGCGATCCACGGCGATGCCGATGTCCGGGCTGGCCATCAGATGCTCGCCGACCAGCATTGCCTGGACGCCCGCGGATTCCAGCAACAGAGCAGCCGACCGATGGTGGATCCCGCTTTCGCCGACCAGCAGGCGATCGTCGGGAATCTGTTGTCGCATCCGGACCGTATGCTGCAGATCGACGTGAAATGTCTTCAGGTCGCGATTATTCACACCGATCAACCGAGCACCGCAGTCCAGCACCCGAGCCAGATTCTCGGGCTCGTAGAACTCGACCAGCGGCGTCATGCCCATCTGCACCGCCTGGTCGTGCAGTTCCTTCAAATGTTGGTCCGTCAAACATTCCGCGATCAGCAGCACCGCATCGGCCCCCGCCACCCGTGCCTGGACCAACTGGTATTCGTCCACCAGGAAATCCTTCCGCAGCACAGGCAGATCGACCTGCTGCCGGATCTGGCTCAGATATTCCAGTCGTCCCTGGAAGAAAGGCTGGTCGGTCAACACGCTGATGCACGTCGCTCCGTGCTGCTGATAAATCCGCGCGATCCGGATCGGATCGAAGTCGGCACGGATCACTCCTTTGGAAGGACTGGCCTTCTTCACTTCCGCGATCAACTTGATCGGTCCGCCGCCCGCCAGCGCGCCGTAGAAATCACGGACCGGCGGTGCATCGGCCAGCGCGGCGCGCAATTGCTCGATCGGTCGCTGCTGGCGAGCCGCCGCGATTTCGGCCCGCTTGGCCGTCACGATCTTGTCCAGAATACTCGTCATCGCAGCTCGAATCATCGCAGGAAACATGAAAAACCGTCGATCGGCACAACAGCGCCCCGATCCATTCTTTCAGGTCCGGAGAATACACGATCTGTGCTTTATTGACCAGAAGGCACAAAAAGACAAAAAAGGACAGGCATTTTTCGGCAACCTCCAGACGCCCGCGAACGGACTTTGTGGAGGACGGGGCATGGCGTCTTCGGTTTGTGTGCGTTCGTTCTGCCCCCATAGTGTGTTTGCAACCCTTGAAGACTGAACACAAGGCGTGATTCGGCTGCTATGAACCAGCAGAACGCATTTGCCGATGCGTTTCGTTCCCGGAACGGGCTGACCTGAAAGATCCGGCCATTTTTATCGTTCAGCGGCGTCTCAACGGCCCTTTTCGCCGCGCGCCGACCTGCACTTCGGCTTCGCCCACTGACAACTGACAACTGACAACCGTTTTATCGAGTGTCGGCAGCGAGACGTGACCGAACGGATTCTGCGACTCTGTGGCCTCTGGCAGGGCCCGCTCCGTACGCTGGCCAGCCCCCACGGAACGCGCGCTCGCTCGCACCGCTGAAGATAAGCCGATGGTTGCCCGATGGAATCGCGGCGCCAGAACTGCCGGACGCGGGCAGCTAGACCGGCGCTGACTTTGGCCGGGGTTGGTGGTAAGCACCCGGCCAGGAGTTTCTTGTCAATTGAGGTAGCCTTGCATCGGGGAC
>REEF01000649.1 GCA_007695205.1 Planctomycetaceae bacterium | reverse complement strand
AGTCGTTTTCGGGTAGCCGCCTTCCATATGGTTCATCGTCGACCGAAAACGACTCCCGACCCCGTTGCGAACATCCTGTAGGACGGATTGCCAATCCGTCCCACGTTTTCTCCCGCCGTCAGGCGCCGGTGCTTTGCCAGTTCCGTGCGATCTGGACCAGGGTTCTTACAAAGGCGCCCGTGCCGCCTGCGTCGGTCCAGGGTTTGGGATCCTCCAGAAACGCGGGGCCGGCGATGTCGATGTGGACCCAGGGCTTGCCCGCCACGAATTCTTCCAGGAACTTGGCGGCCGTGATCGCACCGCCCCAGCGTCCTTGGCCGATGTTTTTGATGTCGGCCACTTTGCTGCGGATCAGTTCCCCGTATTCCGGGAACATGGGCAGTTGCCAGGCATATTCGCCGCACGTTTCGGCGGCATCCAAGACCGCGTCGCACCAATCCTGATCGTTGCTCATCACCCCGGCCACATCGGTCCCCAACGCGACCAGGCAGGCGCCGGTCAGTGTGGCCAGATCGATGATCTTGGCCGCTCCGCGTTCGACCGCCACGTCCAGCACGTCGGCCAGTACCAACCGCCCTTCGGCATCGGTGTTCAGCACTTCGATCGTTTTTCCGTTGCGAGCGGTCAGCACGTCGCCCAGTTTGTAGGCATCGCCGTTGATCATGTTTTCGACCAGCCCGGCCAGTCCGATCACATTGACCGGCAGATCCAGGCGGGCGATGGCCTGCATGGCGCCGAACACGGTCGCGGCACCCGCCATATCACACTTCATGGACTGCATGCCTTCGGATGGCTTGAGCGAAAGTCCGCCCGAATCGAAGGTCACGCCTTTACCGGCCAACGCCAGGGTGGGCGCGTCGGCCGCGCCGCCGCGATGGGACAGGATCACCAGACGCGGAGGTCGCGCCGAACCGCGGGCCACGCCCAACAGCGCACCGCACCGTTCGGCCTCCAGCCGCGGCTGGTCCCAGACCTCGATTTCCAAGCCGAATTCCTCGGCGAATTTCTCCGCTTCGGCGGCAAACGATTCGGGGTAGATCCGGCTGGCCGGTTCGTTGACCAGTTGTCGCGTCAGATTGACCGTTTCGCCCAGGATTTGGCCGGCGGCCAACACGGCTTGGTAGTCGTCATTCCACAGGATTTCGTCGAACGGATGCGTATTCTTTTCGCGGCGGTACAGGTCCTGGCCTCGGCAACCGACCAGCGCCCCGCTGATCCCCGCCTCGACACACGCCTCGGTCCATCCGTCGCCCAAGCAGAAAGCGACCCGTTTGCGTTTCTTTTCGGCCAGCCGTCGAGCCGCCGTGGCCGACACGCGATAGGCTTGGCCACAACCGAAGCTCTCTCGGTCACCCAGCCCGACGACGACCACCTGGCCCGCTCGAATGCCGACGGGGGCCAACAGGACGGTCAATTCGTTCAGCTTGCCGGTGATTTCCTTTTGCTGCACCAACGCCGCGATCTTTCCCCCGATGGCCTGATCGACCTCCAGCGCCTCCTTGGTCAGATTCCCCTTGTCATCCACCCCGACGATAACGGCATCCGCTTCGATCTCGGGGATACGGCCTTCGGTCACTGCGATTTTCATCATGATGCCTCTCGTCTTGGATTCAATGCTTGAAGTGGCGGCGGCCTGTGAAGATCATCGGCAGATGGCGCTCGTTACAGGCCGCGATGACCTCCGGGTCTCGGATCGAACCGCCCGGTTGAATGATCGCGGCGATACCGGCATCGGCCGCTTGATGGATCGAATCGGGGAAGGGGAAGAAGGCATCCGAGGCCAGGATGCATCCGGCCGCCCGGTCCCCGGCTTTGTGGATCGCGATTTCCACCGAATCCACGCGACTCATCTGCCCCGCACCGACACCACACACGGATTCGTCCTTGGCCAGCAGGATCGCATTCGACTTGACATGCCGCACGACGGTCCAGCCGAAACGCAGGTCCGCCAGCAGTTCGTCGGACGGCTGCGTGTCGGTCACCACCTGCCAATCGCTCTCGACATCCGTACCGACATCCGATTGTTGCACCAGCATCCCGCCGTCGATGTAGCGGTAGTGCCGCATCGCCGGCGGATCGTCCAAGCGTCCGACCTGCATCAGCCGGACGTTCTTTTTCCACTTGGGTTTGGTCGTCAGGATGCCCACCGCAGCCGCCTCGTAATCCGGCGCAACGATCGCTTCGATGAACAGCCCGGGCTCGGACAGCACCTCGGCCGTATCCACATCCACCGTGCGGTTAAAGCCCAGTACGGAACCGTAGGCGCTCAGCGGATCCCCGGCCATCGCCTTGGTCGCCGCAGCGGCCAGCGACGACCCGACAGCGGCGCCGCACGGATTGTTGTGCTTGATGACGGCCGCAGCGGGCTGGGACAGTTGCCGGACGATGGACAGGGCGCTGTCCAGATCCAGCAGGTTGTTGTAGGACAGTTCCTTCCCGTTCAATTGTCGGGCCGTCACCAGGCTGGCGCCGCGAGCACCGACTTCGCGATAGACGGCCGCTCGCTGATGCGGGTTTTCTCCATACCGCAACTCGGATTTTCGCCGCAGGGTCAGGTTCATCATCGGCGCAAAACCGCCGTCGTCCCACTGATCGGCGAAATAATCCGCGATCGCTCGATCATAAGCCGCCGTGCGGGCAAACGCTTCGGCCGCCAGTCGACGCCGCAATTCGGCGGAAACGCCGCCCGTTTCGATGATCTCCAGCAAGACTGACGAGTACTGTTCTGCATTGGTAACGATGGCGACGTACGCATGGTTCTTGGCCGCCGCCCGCACCAGACTGGGGCCCCCGATATCGATCTGCTCGATCGCTTCCTCGACGGTGATGTTGCTGCGCGATATCGTGGCCTCGAACGGATACAGATTGACCACGACCAGCGGAAAGGGAACGATGTCATGCTGGTCGATGGCCTGCATGTCATCCGGGTGGTCATGCCGGCACAAAATACCCCCGAAAATCTTTGGATGCAGGGTCTTCAACCGCCCATCCATCATCTCGGGAAAACCGGTGTAGGACGAGACATCCTGGACGGATAGCCCCGCCTTTTCCAGGTGCCGACGCGTTCCGCCGGTGCTATAAATCGTGACGCCACAATCGGCCAGACCACGAGCGAAATCGTTCAAGCCCAGCTTGTCGCTGACGCTGATGATGGCGTTTTCGATCGGAATGTTCATCGTCGGTCCCTGTTTCTTGTTCAGCGAAGTGATCTCCATGCTATGGTTTACGGGCTGCAGGCCGTTTGGTCAAGTACGCATCCCGGCTCGCGTGACCTTCTACCCTCGACCGGCTTCCCGTGGCGAGCCTCAAATTGACAGCCACCCGCAATATCCACTAGACTCGACACCGGTCGACCGGTGGCTGAAGGAGCATGTGGCCCGCGTGCGCCGAACGCGGGTCGTTCCCGCAGCCATGACAATTCCGACCAACCAATAGCTGAAGGAGCATGTGGCCCGCGTGCGCCGAACGCGGGTCCTCCCCGCAGCCATGACAATTCCGACCAACCAGTAACTGAAGCAGCAGGTGGCCCGCGTGCGCCGAACGCGGGTCGTTCCCGTCGCCTTGATGATTCCCACCGAAGGGTCTGTAAACGAGGAATAATATGCTCAAGCATCTTCGCAGGTGTCTTTGCGTCCGAAAACGGCACGCCGTTCTTCTGTTTTTAGGCTGGATTTTCGCCGGAATCAGCCTGCTGGCCGCCGACGATGGCCAGCGGACGCTCGGACCGGAATACCTGGGACCGACAGCACTGGCGGCCCGGACCGATGGCAGCCTGCTGTACGTCGCCTGCGAGGACGCGTCCCAGGTGGCCTGGGTGCGGACGTGTGATGGTCAGGTGATTCGACGCGTGGACGTGCCAGCGCCGCCGACAGGGTTAGCCATGAACACCGACCAGACCCAGTTGGTGGTCACCTGCGGGGCGCCGCAGAGCACCGTGGTGGTGCTGGACGCACTCAACGGCCAAACGCTGCAGACCATGGCCGCCGGCCACACGGCGGTCAGCCCGGTGATCAGCCCCGATGGCCAGCGTCTGTATGTGTGCAACCGGTTCGACAACGATGTTTCCGCATTCGACTTGGCGACGGGCCAACGGCTTGCGCGGATCGCTGCCGATCGCGAACCGATCGTGGCGGCGATCACGCCCGACGGGCACCGACTGCTGGTCGCCAATCACCTGCCCAACACGCGAACGGACCACGCGTTCCAGGGCAATGTTTCGCCACTGATCACGGTGATCCAGACGGATTCGTGGGAAACGTCGGTGATCGAGCTGCCGCATGGGGCCAACAGCATCCGGGGGATGAGCCTGTCACCGGACGGAAAGTACGCCCTGGTGACGCACATCCTGTCGAACTTCGAGAGCCTGCCGTTTCGAGTCGATACCGGGTGGATCAACGTCAATGTGATCAGCGTGATCGACGTGCCCCGGCTGGAACGGATCGCCACGATCGGTGTGGACGATTACTATCGGGGTGCGGGCAATCCCTGGGACGTGCTCTGGTCGGCGGACGGCACGATGGTGGGGGTCAGCGTGGCGGGGACTCACGAGCTGGCAGTGATCCATGTCGACGATTTCTTCAGCGATCAGGCGCGGCGTACCATGCAGCCCATGATGGTCGCCTGGCCGATCTACCCCAGTCTGGGCGCCAGTCTGTGGCGGCGGATTCCTCTACCGGGCAAGGGCCCTCGAGGTCTGGCTGCGGCGGGGTCCCGAATCTTTGTGGCTCAGTATTTCAGCGATAGTATCGCGGTGGTTGATCTTGCCGAAGACAACGAACCGCATGTCGACAGCCTGCTCTTGGGGGACCCACCGGTGATGTCCGAGATACGTCTCGGGCAGATGTGGTTCGAAGATGCGACGCTGTGCTACCAGCATTGGCAGAGCTGTGCCAGTTGTCACCCGGACGCTCGAGTGGACGGATTGAACTGGGACCTGTTGAACGACGGCCCGGGGAACCCGAAGAATACGAAGAGCATGCTGTTGTCGCATGCCACCCCGCCCTCGATGGCGCTGGGCGTTCGGGCCACGGCCGAGTTGGCGGTGCGAGCGGGCTTTGTCCATATCCTGTTCAACGAACCGCCCGAGGAGGTTTCTGCCGCGATCGATGCCTACCTGAAATCGCTGCGTCCCGTCCCCAGCCCGTACCTGGTCGACGGCCGATTGAGCCCGTTGGCCGAACGAGGCCGCCAATTGTTTCACAGCGACCGAATCGCCTGCGATCGCTGCCATCCCGCACCGCTGTACACGGACCTGCAAGCGTACGATGTGGGGACACGGACCCATCAGGACCGCATTCCGCGTTTTGACACACCGACATTGGTCGAGGTGTGGCGGACCGCGCCCTACCTGCACGACGGACGCTATACGACCATCCGCGAACTGCTGGTCGAAGGTCGGCACGGGCTGAACCGACAACTGGAACTGACCGACGAAGAAGTCGACGCGTTGGTCGAGTTCGTCTTGTCCCTGTGAAGTAGAGCCAACGGGGGTCGGGAGTCGTTTTCGATCAAGCCGTCTTCCAGCCCGAGGAAGCCCTGCTTTCCCTCGACGCGGCACGGTCGATTTTGGAACTGCGGCTCGCGCCAACTGATTGCGACCGAGTGAATCTACTGGCTGCGAAGGCTCGCCAGGGAACGCTTACAGCCGAGGAACGTGCGGAACTGAGCGAGTACGAACATGTCACCGCCCTCTTGGAATTGATGCAATCCAAGGCGCGTAGCACGGCGGCTCAACGGTTTCCGATAACCTCGCGTTGAGTTGCGAACGCTGCAATTCGCACAAGGGTCCCAAAGAAGGCGTCTTCCCGCCCGTTGTGTGAACTCGGGGAATGCGATTCCAGCCTCGAAGTGACCCGAGTGGATCAGCCAGCTACCGGAGACAAGCCTGCAGGCGTTCCGCGCAGATGGTTGACATTAGGTGGGTGGCTCCTATCACTCAACCAGTAGGTGGCCTATATTGGGGATGCTATACGTCCTATACGTCCCATCAGTCTCATCAGCCCCGATCAGCCAGCCCCGATCAGCCCTGATCAGCCAGCCCCGACCAGTCGAAGTCGGAAAGGGGCTTGAGTGACGATGGCCGGGCAATCAGAATCGATGATATTGGGGTCACAGCGACAGGGTCGGGGGGCTGCCCGTGGGGCGGACCGTCGACCACCATTCAAATTTTGGAGATACCTGCCATGACGAAACCATTTTCGCTTCGGTTTGTGAATCGATCCGTGCTGATCACCGGGCTAACTTTGGCCTGGCTCTCGGCCAGCACCGTGTGGGCGCAGGAAAAGCCCAAGCCGCAAACGCCGCCCCAGGCCAGCCCGTTGGCCAGCCCGTTGGCCGGCCTGATCGAGGTGCTGCGCGTGACGGGGCTTCCCAATCTTTCTAAGCTGATCCAGCCGGAAAAGATGGGCGTGTTGTCCGACAACCCTTTGACTGTGCGGGACAATCCGGTCGATATCGACGTCGATGTGAACCTGCTGTCGGGCAACGAGACGAATGTCCTGTCCGGCATTCGGATCTTGTCCGGGATCACGGTGAATGTCGAAGTCCATATCCACCCGAGCCCACCGGCCGCAGCCGAGACGCCAGCCGATCGTGCAGCACCCGCTCGCCGCGCGGGCCCAACGCCTGAGTCGCGGCCTGCGCGTGCTGAGCGTCCCGGTTCCGAGGGATCAACTCGGTGAAGCTGTTTTTCACCGATCACTTTGAATTGCCGCTGCCGGCCGCGCACCGCTTTCCGATGGCCAAGTACCGTCAGCTCAGGCAACGCCTGCTGGCCAGCGATTGGGCCGAAGGTTGTCTATTTCACGAGCCGGATGCGGCGACAGACCGGCAATTGTGCCTGGCTCATTCGGCGGATTACGTGCATCGCGTGATCGCGGGCCAGTTGACGGCCAAGGAGATCCGACGGATCGGGTTCCCGTGGTCGCCGGGTATGGTCGAACGGTCTCGCCGCTCGGTCGGCGCCACGATCGCCGCAGGGCGCGCGGCGTTGGCCGATGGTTTTGGGGTCAATCTGGCGGGCGGCACGCACCATGCCAGTCGTGATGCGGGCGAGGGGTTTTGCGTCTTCAATGACGTGGCGGTCGCCGCGCGGACGCTGCAGCACGAGGGCCGCGTTCGGCGTGCCTTGGTGATCGACGCCGATGTCCATCAAGGGAACGGAACCGCATCGATTTTCGCCGATGATCGCTCGGTCTTTACGTTCTCGATCCACGGCGCCAAGAATTTTCCGCTCCGCAAGCATCCCGGCGACCTGGACGTCGCCTTGCCCGACGGTACCGACGATGCGTCTTATCTCGAAGCGCTCGACGGCGCGTTGGATCGCATCTTGGACTTGGATGCGTTCGATCTGGTGTTCTATCTGGCCGGAGCGGATCCGTTCGAGGGCGATCGCTTGGGGCGGATGCAACTGACCAAACAGGGCTTACAACAACGGGATCGAAGCGTGCTCGGGCGGTGCCGCCGTGCGGGATTGCCGGTGGCCATCGCGATGGCTGGTGGCTATGCGAGGCAGATCGAAGATATCGTGGATATCCACGCCGCGACAATCCGCATCGCGCTGGAGGTCGCCGGACGCAACGGGGTCGGGAGTCGTTTTCGGCTGACGATTCAGTAGGTCCCGCGCGCGGAGCGGGACCAGATTTTCAGATGGACATCTGCGACCCCACTTGGTCCCGCTCGGCGCGCGGGACCCACCGACCCCTTCCGCCGATTCCAC
>REEF01000242.1 GCA_007695205.1 Planctomycetaceae bacterium | reverse complement strand
TTGGCAATCCGTCCAGCGTTGAGCGAGACATCGATTGCAACACCGCTGCGAGACATCACGGAAAGTGAACTCCAGCCACCGTTGACTTTTTCGGTTTCGCATTGGTATGTCACGGACGGATTGCCAATCCGTCCTACTTTTTATGCAACTATGGGGTAGACTCTCCAAATTTGGTGCCTGTCACCTTTTCCGGTCCCCGCCTTCCAGGACGACGCGGAAGCCGACGTTGTGGACGGGTTGCCAGTCCGGGTAGGCCAGTCGGAAGGCGGATCGGCAATGGATGGGCCGATCGGTGAACGATCCGCCTCGGACGACTCGCCATCGGCTGACGTCCGAGGCGCCGATGTCATTGCGGCCATCGTTCGGATCGTAGGGGTAAGGTCGATAGGCCGAACGGGTCCATTCGGCCGCGTTGCCGTGCATGTCGTACAGGCCCCAAGCATTGGCCTGGTAGGATCCGACGGGCGCGGTGCCGATGGCCCCGTCATCGAAACGCAGATCGGCGGGCAGCGGCTGCAGGTTGATGACGCCCGCGCTGCCGCTGTACAGACTGGTGAACGAACGATCGGCCATGTTCGCCCAGGCATGGAAATCACTGTCCGTGTCCCCGAAATGCAGAGCCGTCATGGTACCGGCCCGCGCCGCGTATTCCCATTGGGCTTCGGTCGGTAGTGTGAAAGATCGGCCTGTCAGCGCCGACAACCGACCGCAGTACCGCATGGCCTGCTGCCACGAGACGCGCACGGCGGGTTGGTCCGGTTCGTCCAGCAGGATGCCCGGCCCGTCGTACTCGATCTGCCGCTTGGTGAAGAAGCCGGAATCGTGTCCGGCGATCAGAGCGCGGAACTGCTGGTTGGTGATCTCGTAGCGGCCGATCCAGAAGTCGCGTTCGATCCGGACCAGTGCGGCGGGCCATTCGTCGTCGGCGCCTTGACCCGTGGTATCGCCCATGATGAAATCCCCCGCCGGAATTCGGACCAGCGTCAATGGCACGTCGCCAGGCAACCGGATGGTTTTCGTCTGGAAAGGCGCGGGGTCCGAAGCGGCGGGCAGCCGTTGCCGCAACGATTGGACCTGCTCACATCGCTGCGTGCATACGGAGCCCGATAGCTGCTGGTTGGGGACGGTCGCCATCGGCGCAGGGCGAGGCGGCATCTCGGGGATGGCTTCCGGATCGAGCGTGGGGCCGCCGAAACGCAACGCCAGTTCGTGTCGGCGTCGGTCGGCTTGATCGGGGATCTCCGCCACCTCGCCCCACGTGCCGAAACGAGGTCCGTTCAGATCGATCCAGGTGACCAGCCGGTCCCACGCCTCGTCATCCAGTTGAACGCCGTGATGGCCTTTCTCTAGCATCTGGATCAAGGGACTGGTGTTCACGTGGTATTCGCCGGGCCGCAGCACCCGCGCTTCGTCTTCTATGTTGACTCGCCGGATGTACGGGATCAGTGCTTCGTAGGCGTTGCCATAGTCCAGTCCCCGCGTGCCGTAGGGGGATGGCATGTCGCCACATTCGGAGAACCGCCGCAGATCACATGTCAGGCTGGACGGATGCAGCCGGACGGCTCCCAGCCGGGAAAGCGGTAACCCGGCCTCGCCACGAGGTGCCCCCAGGTCGCGCAGATCGAGCAGCTCGCGTCCGTCATCCAACTGCCGCCCGTCGTGGCAGCCCACGCAATGCTGATCTAACACCGGTTGGACCTCGCGAGCGAAATCGAAGCCGCGTGCCGGGCCGTACCAGGGCCGGATCTCCGACGGGCGGCGGGACATGGCCAGTTCGTAGCGGACCTGAGGCGTTTCGCCCGGCGATTCATGGCATCCGACACACGAAGCCACCTCGCCGGGCATGGCGGTGTACCAGGAGCGCATCAACTGGACCGCTCGGCCCTGACCGTCCAACGCCTGGATGGTGATGGGCGTGTTGGCCGGGACTCGGAACTTGGCCGATCCATCCTCGTAGACCGGGACCGTGCCCAAGATCCGCATCACCTCCCACGGCCCCGCGCGGCCGACCTTGTCCGGGCCAGCCATGCCAGGGTAGCCGAAGTGATACGCGGCGATCCGCAATTGCTGGACCACACCGCGCGGGACCCCTTGCAGCCCAGCACCCTGGTAGACGTCGTGTACGATCACGGTCGCATCGTCTTGATCCAAGTCGATCCGGTCCGGGATCACCGGAGGTCGAACCCGAGGCCGGATGAGGATGGGCTCAAAGAAATCGTATTCCGGGTGGCTCAACAAGGGCGTCTGATTATCGAACGCATCGACCAGATAGATGCCCCACGCCTGCTTGGGCGCCGATTGCATCGCGACGATCACATACTTGTCGCTCAACGGATACGGGTGCAGGAACTGGTACCGAGCGTCGCGAGTTAGTTCGTCCACGGCGACGGGTACGATCGGTTCGCCGCGATAGCCAAAACGATGCACGATCCCATGGTGCTCGCTCCAACCTTGCGATACATCCAGCACCACCAGTTCGCCCTTGCGGTTGCGGCCGTGGTAACCCGCCAGGATGGCCGCGATCCGGTTCGGTTGGCCGGGCACTTGTTGAGGGAAGAACAGGGAGTTGGGATAGTACGAGCTGCTGCCATAGACGGCTCGCTGGCCCGTACCGTCGGGATTCATGACCATCAACGGCCGGACATAGGCGTGCAGCAGGCCCGTGTAATCCCAGCGGCTGAAGATGATCTGGCCGTTGTCCAATACGGATGGATGCAGGTCCAGGTCCTGGTCGTAGCAAAGCTGTCGCACGTTGCTGCCATCGGCGTCCATCACGTACAGACTGCACGCTCGTTCGCGCCCGTGCCAGCAGGGTACGGCCGTAAAGGACGCGGTGGACGCAAAGACGATGCGTCCGTCCGGCAAGTAACAGCCGTCGAAGTGATCTGCCCCGGCAACCGTTGGCGAGACCTGCCGCCGACCCTTGCCGTCCAGTCGGATTTCGTGGATCTGCCAATTTTCGCCGACCGGCATGGTGAACAGCAAACGCTGGGCATCGAAGTCCAGGTTCATCTCGCCGACATACCTGTCGTTTTCGGGTCGGAAGACGGTTCGCGGCGATTCGTCGGGATGGTGCAGGTGATAGATGGCCAGACGGTTGTCGTAGCCTCGGCGTTTCAACGTCGCATGGCACTGGTGATTGGTCGGCAACCCGAGCTGTCCTCGGCGACGTTGCAGGACCAGCAGTTGGTCGACATCGACCAGCGGGTTGGCCAGCATGGACTCGCGCCGCAGGGCAACAAAGGGCTGTTCGACATCCTGATCGCCCCGTTCGATCGCGCCGGCCAATTCCTCCCAAGCGGCCAGAAACTCGGCTCCACGCGCGTACCGATCCCCAAAGGTTTCGATCAGATCCTCGATCGCCAATCGCAGCGATTCCATACGATATTCCAAGCGTTGCTTGTCCATACCAACCTGGGGATCGTAGATCGGCGGTCGCTGGATGGGCCGGGTCAGCGGAGGCGGGCTGGTACGCACGGGCGGGACCAGGATCGACGGTGCGATGGGACTGGGCAACTCGTCCGCTGCCCAGGGGCGGTCCGGAGGCGAGGCAACGGAGTTGGCTTGCAGGCCCGTTATAGCGATGGCCCAGCATACGACAAACCATATCGACCGCCAAAGTGACGGGCGGGCAGGATTTCCGGTCGGGCGCCAGACGCGAGCCTCTTGGCCAGGAAACCTGAGAACTCTCGCCCGGCGAGCGGGGAGGATCCGAGCCTCTTGGCCAGGAAGCCTGAAGCGACTCACCCGACAAGCGGGCAGGATCTTTGTCTTCGGAACCATCGTTTCCTCGCAAGCATGCTGGGGTGCGTAGCCTTCCACAGGGCACGATGAATCGTGAACTCGAACAAAACGTCTTCCCGAAAACGACTCCCGACCCCCGTGCTCGCAACCCAACGGTCCGATGATCATAGCATAACCCCAACCTTGCATAAAGCTCGCTCGTAGGACGGATTGGCAATCCGTCCAGCGCCGAGCAAGACATTGATCGCAACACCGCGGCGAAACATCACGGAAAGTGAACTCCAGCCACCGTTGATTATTTCGGTTTCGCATTGGTATCTCACGGACGGATTGCCAATCCGTCCTACTCTGTTGTGGGACGGATTGGCAATCCGTCCTACTTTTTGTGCAAGTATGAGCATAATTGCCCGAGCTTGCCCACGCGAGCTACGATGGAACGGGAAAGATGTTATCGGTCCGGATCGCCCATTCGACCGGAAAGCTCTTCCAGCATTTGGCGGGCGTATTGGCGCAACATCGCTTGGTCGGCCTCCAACAATTCCTCCAACGCAGCCTTGCCCGAACGGTCGCCCAATTGGGCCAGTGCCCAAGCGGCATTCGTCCGGATCGCCCAAGCCGTCTCGAAATCCCTGTTTTCCTCACCGACCGCCGGCTGTCGAGATACCGACAGATACGGTCGGATGGCATCTACGGCACGAGCGTCACCGATACGGCCCAGCGCCACGATAATCAACGACGCCAAGGGCGGCGGACAGTGGTCGATGTGCTCGAACATGTCGTCGTTATAGTTTCCGCGGCGTGCGGCGGCCAGTGCTTTCGGGGGCGGATCGCCGAGCAGTTCGATCATCGCAGGTACAGCCTGTCGCTCACCGAAACGGCCCAGCAAAATAACCGCCGACCAATACAGGGGAACCGAAGGACGATGGGAGGCCTCGGGCAACGTATAGACAAACCGCCGCACGTTGCGTTGTTCGAGCCATTCGATCAGCACTGGTACCGCAGTCCGATCCCCCAGCATTCCCAGGATCAACGCGGCCTCGTCGCGCGCGGGGCCGGGATCTCCGGCCAGCAACGGCCGCAGTCGCTTGCGGGCCTGGTCGCCAGCCAGATACAGCCGCACCATGCCTTCCAACGCCTGGTCCGTACCCAGTCGAGCGACCGCTTCGTCCAGGGTCAGCGATGCGGATGACGGTGGGAATTGCTGCTGGCGCTCGGTGCGCCAAAGATCCTGGCGGTGCAATTCGTCCAGGGACGGACCGCCTTGGATCGTCCGATCGGGCACGTCATCATCTCGCAAAACGCCCAGCCGCACCAATTCGTCCTGTAGCCGATCGACCGGGACTTGGCGCGGTGGAACGTTCAACCGGCAGGCCATCGCGGCGGCCACTCCGGCCGCTTCGCCCAGGTGTTCCAGGTCGGACTGCATCCGGCCGCCGACCAAGGCATCGTGGTCGGTCGAGTACGCTTTGGCTGTAACCAGGATGTTTTCCAGACCTTGCGGCAGCAAGCAGCGGTAGGGGATGCTGCCGAGGATCGGCCGCCGCCATAGCCCGAGCAGAGCCGTCCAATCCTGAGCCAAATCGCTCTGATTGGCCGAATTCGGGAAATGCGTATCGTAGTTCGAACGCCACCGGCAGATGGTGTCGGGAAAGACCCGCTGGTGGATGGCATCTTCAAAAGTCACGACGTAATCGCCCAGGATGCGACGGCTCTCGCGGATGTTCAGGCTGACCGCCGGCGATGGAGCCTGAAGGTACGACACCGAAATATCGCCGGGATGAGTCGGATCGCGGAGCGGCCCATGTTCGATTTCGTGCAAGAATCCGTCGCTGCAGCGGCCCTTCTGGTATGCCCCCCCGGCTGCGGCAGCGATGGCAGCATGGCCCGTGGCGTCGATGACGACGCGAGCCAACAGCACGTGACGGCCTGCCGCGTTTTCGATCACGACGCCAGTGACCCGATCGTTCTCGACCACCGCGCCAGCCCCAAAACTCTGGTAGTAGATCGTCACTCCGGCCTGGACCGCAAGGTCCTGCAAAGCGAACTTTTTGTCTTCGCCCGAAAAACGGACCTTTTCCAGCGGTCCGGTACCCGTGGATTTCGTCAACCGGATGCGGTCACCCACCTCCTGGCGCAGACGGCTCTTCCACGGCACACCCCAGTAGTAGCTGTTCACGCGATTGCTGCTGGTGCCTCCCAGATTCGGCAAGACCTCGATCACCGCAGTACGAGCCCCTTGACGAGCCGCGGCGATCGCCGCGATCGCTCCGGACGTGCCGCCGCCCACGACCAACACGTCATATTCACCCCGGACCGGCAATTCGATGGCCTGATGCCTGACGGTCGGATACGTTTGACCCGGCTCGAGCCCCTCGAGCAACTCGCGGATCGCACCAAGTTGATGACGGTTTTCGTCATTGGATGTGCCTGCGCCCGTCGCGGGCAAGGCGGCGATCCTGCGGCTCATTCTGCTGGCCGCTTGTCCGGCCGCGTCGCCGACCGTCAGCAGCGTCGACAGATCGCCCATGTCCGGATGCGGGTCGGCGATCCGCCCCGTAACGACTAAGCCCCGGACACCGATGGGCAGCAACAGGCCGCTTTGCGAGAAATCCCGCGCATCGATCTCCTGTTGACTGCGTTGCGTCCGACAGACGACAACCGGCATCTCGTCGATCCAGGCTTCCGGCCCGACGACAAAGCTGCCCAACTTGACTCCCTCGGCCACCAACGCATCGCGGACCGCGAAGCTGGCTTCCATCGTCCGTTGTTGGACAGCGGACAGATCGTTTGCCAGGTCCTGGCCGATGACCGCATGGACGGTCAACTCGACGAAGCCGTCGTGAACCACAATGCGGTCCTCTGCCAAGCGAAGACTGCCGCGCATGGGCCGCGCTCCCCGTGGCAGGTTCTCGGTGCGTCCTACGGCGATGAAACGACGCGCCGTTTTCGTGCCCGTCAAGTCGCGAGCAAGCTGGCAACCCGCCGCT
Source organism: Planctomycetaceae bacterium (assembly GCA_007695205.1). Taxonomy (GTDB): domain Bacteria; phylum Planctomycetota; class Planctomycetia; order Pirellulales; family Pirellulaceae; genus SKKK01. Next base: position 987 of record REEF01000242.1, on the reverse strand, counting down.
CGGGCGATCCTCGCATCCGATGTGGCATCGATCACGCTCTTGGCCAAGACCGCCTGGCAGCCGTTATGACTGGAAAACACGACACCACACACGCGATCGTCTTCCGCGATCACGCCGGTGGGCATCGAGAACAAGTAGGTCGTGATCTTGGGCTCGTCGGCCAATCGCTGGTGCAGGTAAGTCCGTAACCTGTGCGGATCGACCCGATGTCCCGACCAGATCCGGCCGGTGGCCAATTCTTCCCAGATTTTTTGAGCTGTCGGCGCCGTGTCCGGCGGCGCCACGCCCGATGTTTGGCACCGATAGGTGGCAGTCAACTCGTAGCCCAACTGGTTGCGCTGCTCGATCAGAATCACGGACGATCCCGACTGGGCCAAACGCAGTGCGGCCGCCACTCCCGCAACGCCGCCCCCGGCGATGACCACGTCCGCTCGTCCGACCACCGGCAAGTTCCGCTCGCTCTGTTCAAGAACGGCTAACCCATCGGAAGCCGTGGTGACGCGGCGAACCAACAGTTCGACCGGTTCCCCGACGGCACCAGCGACAGCGGAAGAAGCCGGTTGAGGCGAGATAGATTCCGGCCTGCTCTTGGATTCGGCCGCCATACCGACAGCAACATGGGCAAGTGCAGCGATCCATACCGTAACGCGTATCGTGCGGTTCGGTTTCATGGTTGGTATCATCGGATCATCCCTTCAGGTAAGTTAGCACCGTTCGAAAAATAACTGTCCGATGTCCCCTCGCCCCTCCGGGGAGAGGGCAGGGTGAGGGGGGCCGAAAGTGCGTCAGTTATTTCTCGCACGGTGCTTAGCCTTCCACGGTTGCATAAACAGTAGGACGGATTGCCAATCCGTCCCACCTGGGTTGTAGGGCGGATTGCCAATCCGTCCCACCTGGTTGTAGGACGGATTGGCAATCCGTCCCACCTGGTTGTAGGACGGATTGGCAATCCGTCCGTGACATACCAATGCGAAACCGAAAAAGTCA
>REEF01000311.1 GCA_007695205.1 Planctomycetaceae bacterium | reverse complement strand
ACGGTGTTCCCGGTCGGTGCGGATCGGGCGGGGTTTGTATTTCAACAGCAACGCATCGTAAGCTGTCAGGTTTGTGATCATGATTCTGACAACGGGCTGTATGTCGATACCCAAAGGAATGGAGCACGGAACCTGGAAAAGCGGGTAACGACGTTCGAAGGAGCTGCTATCAAGCCCGACCAACAGTTATCGCTTGCGTCGGCGGGGGGTGTAGTGGCCAAACCCGGCCTCCACCGGTGCGGTACCGGCGGGGGGAAAACAGCCCCTACGTGATCAGCACCGATGGCATCCATTGGGACGAAGGGATCGTGCTGATGAGACGGCTGCAGACGCCGGGTGGAGGCGATTGCTACTCGGCCAACGAGATTATCGGCAAATACGATCCCGAAACGCCGAAACGGCTTCTGATCCATGCCGATGTCAGTTATGCTGGAGCGAGAACCAACATGCATCACTGGTGGGTGACGACGGCTCCGTGGACCTCATAACGGAGCGTCGATTCGCTGAAGTGCGATCCGACGGAAAATGGAATCTCGAAATCCGAAATCCCAAACAGACTCAAGACCCGAAAAAGAAGTGTTCGAGACGTGTTCCCGCCTGGTATCTGTGGAAAGGACGGAAGGCAAGATGAATTCCAACACGGTAAGCATTGCTTTGGCAACTCTATCGATGTGCGGAACTTTGGCTGCCGCATCGTTGGCGCAGCAACCGCTGCAGCCGTTGGACGGAGGAATCCTGATGCAGGTCGAGTCGGGCGCCAAGGTGTGGAGCGATCGGGACTACACCATGACCGCTTGGCCCGAAGCTTTGAACGAGCACCGGGTCTTTCTCCAGTCGTCGATCCGATCCAGCCGGTTCGAGGTCTTCACGCCGGGCTACGTGGTCGTCTTGACGCCGCTGAACGAAGTGCATAACCAATCGGACGTTTTGCGCAAAGCCGGGTTCGAGTTCGTGGATCTCGAACCGTTTCATCCGTACTGGATCCGCGAGGGCCGCAACGGGCAACCGTGTATTGCGCTGCAAAAGGCCGTCCAGACCGGCGATTCGATCGAATTCGGGTATTACGGCATCGCCTTGTGGAGCCGGCAGCGGCTGCCCGTGTCCCGTACCGCCCCCGAGGTCGCTCCGCTGATCACCATCCCCACGGTCGATATTTCCGAGCAGACGCAGCGGCACGTGATCGTCGCCGCCGGCACCGAGGACACCTATCAGGGACACGTGGACACGGTGCTGATGCCGGATGGGAAGACGATGTTCGCGGTCTGGGCGATCAATCATGCCGGGTATCTCGGCCCGTTGGCCCGCAGCGATGATGCCGGTCTGACTTGGCATCGCATCGAAACGCCGGAGAACTGGCGGCAGATGCGTACCACCACGCCGACCATCCACCGCTTGGTCGATCCCGAGGGGACCGAACGCTTGTTCGTGTTTGCCGGTCAGAATTTCCCCGGGCGGTTGCGTCAGTCGTACTCCGAGGACGGCGGACGGACTTGGACGCCCATGCAGGACACGGGGCTGGCGGCGGAGTGTCCTCCGAAGAGCATCCTTGCCTTCGACGACGGTCGGCGGTTGGTCATGTGGTGCGACCGCCGGGATCCGTCCTCGTCGGGCCGCGAGGATGTCTCGCCCGTGGTTTGGAAAAGCGAGTCGTTCGACGGTGGCCTGACTTGGAGCGACGAGCAGGTTGTGGTCCGCGTGCCGACCCGTTGGGCACAGCCCGCCGTCATCCGTTCGCCCGATGGTCAGCGAGCGGTGATGCTGATGCGTTATAACGGCCGGGGACCTTCGCCGCTGGCTGTCAGCAACGACGGCGGGGAAACCTGGTCGGAGGCTCGCGAAGCACCGCTGGCCGTGACCGGACATCGCCCGAACATGGTGTACGCGCCTGACGGGCGTTTGGTGGTTGTCTTCCGCGACACGGCGGGCGACTTCGCACGGGGTTTGTGGACCAATCCCACGGCCGGGCATTTTGTGGCCTGGGTCGGCACGTTCGACGACCTTTACCACGGCCGTGACGGACAGTATCGGATCAAGCTCATGCACAGTCATGCCGGCTGGGACAATGCGTATTCCGGCTTGGAGGTCCTGCCGGACGGCACGATTGTTGCGACCAACTATATCAAGTACCAAGCTGGTCCGGAAAAGCACTCTGTTGTCAGCACCCGGTTCAAGCTGAACGAGACCGACAAGATGTGGTAGACGGAAGATCCGGAATTCTGCACAACCGACGACTTCACCGACTTTACGGTCGAGTTTATCGAGACCGCGCGCAAACAGGATGACGGCCTGCCTTGGGAGCTGTTCGATCTGTCCAAGGACCGTACAGAGCCCAAGGATCTTGCCGCCGAGCAGCCCGAAACGGTTGCCCGGCTGGAAGCGAAGTGATTGTCATCCGTGGGGAATGTTGTAGAATGTTGGCTGATGGTGGAATGGATCCGTGACTTTTTTCATGGGGCTCGGGACAAGCCTCCGCTGACACTGGGGCACGTGCTGGGGAGTTTCGTTCATGGCGATCATCAGGATGCTCAAAGGGCAAGGAACCCAACGCGAATTCCTCCTGGATGCCGATCCGCAAAACGAGGCCGGTGCATGGATCATCGGTCGCGATGTGCAACACTGCAATCTGGTGCTGCTGCCGCGTACGGTCAGCCGGTCTCATGCTCGCGTCTACTTCAGGGACGGAGAATTCTTTATCGAAGACCTGGACAGCAAGGCAGGAACGGTGCTCAACGGAGGCAGGCTCACGCCCCACGTGCCTCGACGACTAAAGCACCGTGATCTGATCAATATCTGCGATCACATTTTTTCGTTTATCGACTCGGAAAGAGCTTTGGATGGCGGGTCTTCGACCGAAGGCGTCACCATCCAGCAAGAAGACACCAGCCAGACCTCGATCCTTTCGTCGCTGGAATCGCGCATCGATTCGATGACAAGTCGCAGCGATGCCAATGCCATGGGCAAGTTGGCCGCCTTCATCCGCTTGACCCAGGATCTTCGCAATACCGTGTCCTTGGATCGGTTGCTGGAGAAGGTGTTGGACAGTCTGTTAGCCATGTTCGCCGGTGCGCGTCGAGCGGTCATCCTGTTGCAGGGCGATCAGGCTTCCATCCTGCCTCGATCCGTGGCGCGATTCCGTCACCCGGACCAACAAAAAAACGTGTCCCTCAACCGTAAGCTCTTAGAAAACGTGATGGCGACCAGCCAAGCCGTATCGGCTGCCGACGGAATGATCCTATGTGTCCCCATCCTGAATGGGCACGAGCAGCCTGTGGGGATCATCCAGTTGGATGCGGATCCCATCGACGGCCCTTTTGCGGCCGATGAACTCGATCTGCTGCTGACCGCTGCAATGCAGGTGTCTTTTGCTGTGGAAAACGCCATGTTGCACGAAGCCGCCATGCGGGATCGGTCGTTCGAAATGGAACTGGGTTTCGCCCACGAAATCCAGATCTCTTTGCTGCCATCGGAACGACCGGACATTCCTGGATACGAATTCTGGGACTATTACGCTCCCGCCAAACAGGTTGGTGGTGACTATTTCGACTACCGACTGTTACGCGACAATCGACTCGCGCTGCTGTTGGGCGATGTGTCTGGCAAAGGCGTCCCCGCCGCCCTGCTGATGGCCAAGGCTTCGACTGAATTCAGTGTGTTCTTGACGCATGATCTTCCGCCTGTCGAAGTGGTCAGTACGGTCAACCGGCGCTTCGTCCAACGCAGTGCCGACGCAGCCTTCATGACCATGGTGCTGGTGATCCTCGATTGGACACAGCATCGATTGCAACTGGTCAATGCCGGACACCTGCGTCCGTTATTGCGGCGAACGGGTGGCGAGGTCCTGGAGATCGGCAATGATACCTCCGGACTGCCATTGGGGATCGAGCCCAGTTTCGAATATCAAGTGTCCGAACACGAATTGGCACCTGGCGACACGCTGTTGATGGTCACCGACGGTGTCACCGAAGCGGAGAATCGACAAGGCGATCTGTACGGCTGGAATCGCTTGATCGATCGATACCGCCAGTGTAAGGGGGGCGCCTTCGACATCGCTCAATCGATTCTGAACGATACGGGCCGATTCGTTGGCGATAACGATCAAAAGGACGATACCTGTTTGGTCTGTGTGCATCGTTGCCCATAGATTATCGTGCCGAATACCACCTTTCGCGATCGTCGCCGGTTCGTTATCCTCGACAGAAAGCATGCGGCTGCTGGACGTAGCCGCCCGAAATGATCCACGGAAGGAATTCGCAACCAATTACCTCTAAAGAAGGAGTCGTTATGAAGGCGATCGTTGAGGACACATGCACCGGATGTGGCGTCTGCGTGGATGTTTGCCCGGAAGTATTCGAGTTGGGTGATGACGACATTGCGATCGTCATGGCTGACCCGGTCCCGGCCGACAGCGAGGACGCGTGCCGAGACGCCGCCGAGCAGTGTCCCTGCGAGGCGATTTTGATCGAGGAATAGGCCCGAGCAGAGATCCGGGCGAAAGGCCCCGGTTGTTGTCGCAACCGGGGCATTTTTGTTTTTTTTCGAGGGTAGAATGACCGAGTCGATGACACATCCTGGCGGTCAGACCGGGCAGGTCCCGGATGCGCTGGGGCGTTTTGGCCCGTTTGGTGGTCGCTACGTGCCCGAGACGCTGGTTGCGGCGCTGGATCAGTTGCAGGCAGAATACCGCAGCGCGGTCGAAGATCCGCTGTTTCATGCGACTTTGGACGAATTGTTGAGGGATTTTGTCGGGCGTCCGTCGCCTTTGTACCATGCCAAGCGGTTAAGCGAGCATTGCGGGGGCGCTCAGATCTGGCTGAAGCGCGAGGATGTGAACCACACGGGTGCACACAAAATCAACAACACGCTGGGCCAGGCACTGTTGACGTTGCGGATGGGCAAGCAGCGAGTGATCGCCGAAACGGGCGCCGGCCAGCACGGTGTGGCAACCGCCACCGCGTGCGCCCATTTCGGCCTGCCCTGCGTGGTCTACATGGGCGAAGAGGATGTACGGCGGCAGGCTCCCAATGTGTTCAATATGAAGCTGATGGGTGCCGAGGTACGGCCCGTGACCACGGGTTCACGAACCCTGCGCGATGCGATCAACGAGGCGATGCGGGATTGGATGTCCAGTGTAGAAACGACGCATTACATCCTGGGATCGGTGGTGGGACCGCATCCTTTTCCCATGATCGTGCGCGATTTTCAGGCGGTCATCGGCCGCGAGGCTCGGCAGCAATGCCTGGCTCGACTGGGCCGCTTGCCCAATTCGGTGGTGGCTTGCGTCGGCGGCGGCAGCAATGCTGCGGGGATGTTTTCGGCTTTCATCGCGGATGGGCAGGTGGAGCTGGTCGGCGTCGAGGCGGGCGGACGCAGCGCGAAGCCGGGTGACCATTCCGCTTCGCTTACCTTCGGCAGTCCCGGCGTGTTGCACGGGTCGTTCAGCTATGTGATGCAGGACGAAGACGGTCAGACCGGCCAGGTGCACTCGCTGTCTGCCGGATTGGATTATCCCGGGGTCGGCCCCGAACACAGTTTCTGGAAGGATACGGGTCGAGTCCAGTACCTGCCGTGTGGCGACGAGGCGGCGTTGGAGGCCTTTGATCTGGTCGCTCGAAACGAAGGAATCCTGTCGGCTCTGGAAACGGCACACGCCCTGGCCCAAGCCATCCAGCTTGCAGCCAGCCGCCCGAAGGACCAAATCATCCTGGTCTGCTTGTCGGGACGTGGTGACAAAGATGCCGCCGAGATCGCTCGACTGCGACAAACCGCAATGTGAAAGCAGCACCGCCAATGTCCGCCATCGATCGTTTGTTTGAAACCCTTCGAGCTGAAAAACGCAAGGCCTTGATGCCGTTCATCACGGCGGGTGATCCCGATCTGGACTTTACGGCCGACCTTTTGAAGCAACTGGATGCCTGTGGGTGCTCGCTGTGCGAACTAGGCATCCCGTACAGCGACCCGATCGCCGATGGACCAGTGATCCAAGCTTCCTATACCCGAGCGTTAGACCGAAAAACACACTTGGCCGATATCTTCGAGATGACTCGTCGTATTGCTCCGACGCTGTCGATGCCCATCGTCAGCATGGTCAGTTACGCGATCGTTTTCCGGCGGGGGATCGCGTCGTTTGTGGCCGAGGCCCAGGCGGCAGGGATCGCGGGCGCCATCGTGCCTGATTTGCCGGTCGAAGAGGCCGAACCGTTGGCCGAGGTCTGCCGACGCGAGGACTTCAGCCTGATCCAATTGGTCGCCCCGACGACACCTCGCGAGCGAGCGATTCGGATCGCGGAATCATCGACAGGCTTCTTGTACTATGTCTCGGTGGCCGGCATCACCGGCGAACGGACGCGATTGCCTGCCGATCTGGCCGAGAACGTGGCCTGGCTGCGAGCGCGTACGTCGTTGCCGATCTGCATCGGGTTCGGGATCAGCCAACCGGAGCATGTTCGCCAACTGGCGCCGGTCGCCGATGGGCTGATCGTCGGGTCGGCCATTGTCCGCAGGATCGCCCAGGCAGACCGCCAGCCGCGTGACCAGGTGCTGGCCCAAATCGCGGACTACATCCGGCAATTGCTGGGCGCCTTGGAGAGTTGACGAACGCCATGGCCAAGGTGCTGGTGCTGTGCGAATACGCCTCGCTCAATGGCGGCGAGCGGTCCTTGTTGACGGTCCTGCAACATGGACTGGCCGACCACGCCCGCATCCAGGTGGCCTGTCCCCGCCACGGCCCCTTGGCGGAAACGCTGGTTCGATCGGGCATCGCCCATAGGCCGCTGGATCTGCAGGCCCCGCACGGCGCTCGGCTGCCGTTGGCCGACTGTCGCTCTCGTCTCCGCCGTCTGATCGATGCCGTCCAGCCGGATCTGGTCCATGCCAATAGCCTGGCGATGAGTCGTCTGGTGGGGCCGGTGATCGCCGAGCGTTCGTTGCCCGGTCTGGGCCATCTACGCGACATCCTGCGAATCAATCGGCGGGTGGTCGACGACCTGAATCGTCATGCTCGGTTGATCGCCGTTTCCCAAGCAACGGAACAATGGTACGTCGATCTGGGCGTCGATCCGCAGCGGCTGCACGTGGTGCATAACGGCGTGGATCTGAAACGCTTTTGCCCTCGTCCTGCCACCGGCTACTTGCATCGCCTGTGGAACCTACCGCCAGCGACGATGTTGATCGGCACCATCGGCCAGATCGGCATGCGCAAAGGGCTGGACGTGCTGCTGGATGCAGCCGCTGAAGTCGTTCAGCGGGAGCCCGCCGTCTGTTTCGTGATCGTCGGCCAGCGTTACTCGCAGAAAGCGGAAGCGCTCGAGTACGAAACGCGGTTGCATGAACGGGCCTCGCACCCCGACCTGCAGGGCCGAGTTCGTTTTCTGGGGCTGCGGGACGACATTGCGGAACTGATGAACGAACTGACGCTGCTGGTCCATCCGGCACGACAAGAACCGCTGGGCCGAGTGTTATTGGAAGCCGCTGCGTCCGGTGTCCCGATCGTCGCCACTTGTGTCGGCGGCACGCCGGAGATCCTTGCCCATGACCGCTCGGCCCGCCTGGTCCCGCCCGACGACGGGCAGGCGCTGGCCGACGCGATGCTCGGCTTGCTGGCCGATCCTGCCTCTCGCCAGCGTCTCGCCCAATCCGCCCGTCAACAAGCCGCGACCCGCTTCGACGCCAACACAGCCGCTCGAGCCTTGGCCGATCAGTACCAAATGGTTCTTAGATGCTAA
>REEF01000498.1 GCA_007695205.1 Planctomycetaceae bacterium | reverse complement strand
CGGAAAGGGTCGGGAGTCGTTTTCGGAGAGAGCGTTTTCCACATGGTTCGTTGTTGCCCGAAAACGACTCCCGACCCCGTTCGCGCTGGGTACCACCAAACGAAATCCGACAGTGATTTCTTTGCCGATCCAACGGAATCACAGTTCATCATGTAGTTTCGACTCGTGAAAGGATCTGTTATGATTGTCGGACTCTGGTGTTGTCGTGAGGAGATCTGATGTTAGACCGTAAAGCCGTTTCCTGTTTCGTCGGTGGAATCTTCGTCGGTTTGTTGCTTGCTACCGCCGCATTCGCGATGGTGGTTCGCCAGCAGAACCTTACACGATCGTCCAGCGGACGAATCGTGTTGAAACTGGGTCATGGTCTGGATCAGAACCATCCGGTCCATGCCGGGATGGTCTACATGGCCGAGCGATTGTGGGAGAAATCGGCGGGGACCGTCGAATTGCAGATTTTTCCCAACGGTCAATTAGGCTCGGAAACCGAATGCATCGAGCAGCTGCAGCGTGGCGCTTTAGCGATGACCAAAACGTCTGCATCGCCGATGGAGAGTTTCGTTCCGGAGATGGCCGTCTTTGGCATCCCCTACGTATTTCGCGACGAGGATCATTGTTGGCGAGTGCTGGAGAGCGAGATCGGCCGAGGATTGTTAGACGCAGGCCAGTCGGTTGGTCTGTACGGACTGTGCTACTACGACGCTGGCAGCCGCAGCTTCTACACGATCGACCGGCCCATCCTCGAGCCTGATGACTTACGGGGCCTGAAGATCCGCGTCCAACAGAGCAAGACGTCCATGGACATGGTCGAAGCGCTGGGTGGTTCTCCGACTCCGATCCCTTGGGGCGAACTGTATACGGCGTTGCAGCAGCGGATGGTCGATGGCGCCGAAAACAATCCGCCCAGCTTCTACAGCAATCGGCATTTCGAAGTCTGCCGGCATCTCTCGCTGGACGAACACACGGTGGTCCCCGACATCCTGGTGATCAGCCAGAGGATCTGGGAGCAGCTTCCGCCGCACGTCCAAGTCTGGGTACAGGAGGCGGCTGACGAATCGTCGGTTTACCAGCGGCGACTGTGGCGTGAGGGAACTGAGCAGGCGTTAGCGGCGGTCCAGCGCGAGGGGGTGACCATCCATCGACCGGACCGGCAACTGTTTATCGAGCGAGTCCGGCCGATGCATGAGAGTTACGCGGGCACGCCGATCGGCGACCTGTTGGCTCGCATTCAGGAAATGGAGTAACCCGGATGCTCGGCGGATTGATTGTCATCAAGACCGCTCTGGTCCGCTTGTTGGAGTGGATCGTGATCGTCGTTGTGGCCACCTTGGTCTTGGACGTGTTGTGGGGTGTGTTCAGCCGATTCGTGTTGCGTTCGCCCAGCCGCTGGACCGAAGAGGTCGCGACGATCCTGCTGATCTGGGTAGCCCTGTTGGGCGCCGCCGTCGCGTTTGGCCGCAACGAGCATTTGGGGATCGACTATCTGGTCAGGCAATTCGATCCGACGGCTCGCCGCATGGTCGCGTTGGTCGTCCAATTAGTCATTGCCTGGTTCGCGGGCGCGGTGCTGGTCTACGGAGGGTACGTGTTGGTCAGCGAGACGCTTCGAGCCGGCCAGGTCACTTCGGCACTGGGACTCCGTCAGGGCCATGTGTACTTGGCGGTGCCGATCAGCGGCGTATTCATTCTGTTGTTTTGCCTGGAACGAATGGCGGAGCTGGTCCTGGGACGAGAGAGGGACGTTATCGATGGTCCCGAGCCCAGATCTGGCGCAGATCGTTCCGTGGAACCCCCAGTCGACGAGTAGCCACTGATGGAAGCCCAAGCGATCATTCTCGTGCTCAGCTTTCTCACGATGTTGCTGATGGGCGTTCCGATCGCCGTCGCTATCGGTCTCTCCACCTGGCTGGCCATACTATCACTGGGTGATGTTCCCACGTGTTATATCGTGGCTCAGCGGATGTCGACCGGCATCGCCAGCTTTCCGCTGCTGGCGATTCCGTTTTTCATCCTGGCAGGCATCTTGATGGGCGAAGGCGGCATGGCGCGGCGGCTGATCGACTTTGCCGCCGCGTTGGTCGGCCATTTCACCGGGGGGCTGTCGTACGTCAGCGTATTGACCTGCATGATGTTCGGGTCCATCTCGGGCTCGGCCACCGCCGCCGTTTCCTCGATCGGCGGGTTTATGATCCCGGAGATGACCCAAAAAGGCTACGACCGCCGGTTCAGTGTGGCCGTCACCACCACGGCGGCCACGACGGGGCTGATCATCCCGCCCAGCAACATCATGATCGTCTACGCCGTGGTGACCGGAAACCTATCGGTCGCGGCGATGTTCCTGGCCGGTATCCTGCCGGGGGTTGTGGTCGGTTTAGTCATCATGATGGTGGCGGGGGCAATCAGCAGACGGCGGGGCTATGGGGGCGATCGCCGAGCTACCGCACGGGAAGTCCTGCGGGCCGGGATGCGAGCGGCGTTGAGCCTGATGCTGGTCGTGATCGTGTTGGCCGGGATCCTGGGTGGCGTCTTCTCGGCGACGGAAGCGGCAGCGATCGCCGTGCTTTATGCCTTTGTGTTGGCCGTGCTGGTTTACCGCGAAGTTCGCATCAGCGATCTGCCACGAATCCTGTTGCGATGCGGCATCACCACATCGGTGATCATGCTGCTGGTCGGCACCAGCCAGGCGATGAGTTGGCTGTTGGCCTACGAGAACATCCCGCAGAGCGTCAGTACGGCCATGCTGGGATTGAGTGAGAATCCGCTGGTCATCCTCCTGTTGATCAACGTCTTGCTGCTGGCAGTCGGGACGTTCATGGACATGACGCCGGCCGTGCTGATCTTCACGCCGATCTTCCTGCCGGTCGTGATCGGTCTGGGCATGGACCCGGTCCACTTTGGCATCATGATGATCGTCAACTTATGCATCGGGCTCTGTACGCCGCCGGTGGGCACCTGCCTGTTTGTGGGCTGCGGCGTCGGTCGGACAACAATCGCCGAGGTGACTCGGCCGATGGTGCCTTTCTTTTTGGCCATGCTGGTGGCGCTGATGCTGATCACCTATGTGCCTTGGCTATCGTTATGGTTACCGCAAATGGCGGGATTCGTGAAGTGAAAGGGTAGGCGATGAGTGTCTTTCTACTGACGACCTTGGATACCAAGGGCGACGAGGCGGGTTTTGTGCGGGACCGGTTGCAGGAACTGGGAATCCCAGTCACGGTGGTCGATACCGGATGCCTGGGGGTACCGGCGTGGCCACCCGACATCCCTCGTCAAGCGGTGTTCCAGGCTGCGGGAGCCGACTGGCAGAATATCGTGGACGCGGGGGATCGAGGCCAAGCGGTGACGCTGGCCGCACGAGGCGCGGCCGAGTGCGTCCGTGCTGCTTTTCATCGCGGCGAAGTCGACGGGGTGTTGGCCCTGGGTGGATCGGCCGGCACAACGATCGGTACCGCCGCCATGCGCGCGCTGCCGGTGGGAGTCCCCAAGGTCATGGTCAGCACGTTGGCATCAGGGCAAGTCCGACACTACGTGGGCGACAAGGACATTCTGATGCTGAATTCGGTCGTCGACATCGCAGGTCTGAACCGCATCTGCCGCGCGGTACTGGGCCAAGCGACGGCGGCGATGGCGGGGATGGTACAACATCGAATCCCGCCGTCGGCCGAGGAACGCCCCTTGATCGCGGCCACGATGTTCGGCGTCACCACGCCCTGCGTCCAGCAAGCGCGCGAGGTGCTGCAACAAGCGGGCTTCGAGGTGCTGGTGTTCCATGCCACGGGGGGCGGCGGCCAGGCCATGGAATCGTTGATCGCCGAAGGGCTGATCGCCGGCGTCCTGGACATTACCACGACCGAACTGGCCGACGAACTGGTGGGCGGAGTTCTATCGGCGGGCCCCGATCGGCTGAACGCGGCCGCGCGCTGTGGCGTGCCGCAAGTCGTTTCGGTCGGCGCTTTGGACATGGTCAACTTCGGCCCGCCGGACACGGTTCCCGCTGATTTCAGGCAACGCCAGTTCTACCAGCATAATCCCTCCGTCACGTTGATGCGGACCACCGTCCAAGAGAACGCTCAGTTGGGCGCCGAGATCGGTCGCAAGGTCGCCGCGTCGACTGGCCCGGCGGTGATTTATCTGCCCACTCAAGGCGTGTCAGCCATCGACCAGCAGGGCGCCGCGTTCGACGACCCCACCGCTCGGCAGGCCCTGTTCGATGCGATCCGCCAGAACTGTGGACCCGTCCCCGTTGTGGAACTGGACCAGCATATCAACTCCGCTGACTTCGCCCACACCGCTGCCGATCATCTGATCCGGATGATTCGGCAGCACGCGAGTCACTGAAGGCTGCGGTTTCCTTCCACGTGCGATGTTTCGGGGGCGGTGATGATGTCGCCTTCGATTCCGGACGACACCAGATTATTGCGGATCACAACGCCTTGGCAGCCGTGATCGACTCGGATCGCGGCGGCCATGGTGCTGTCGTCCCCATCCGCGTCATCCTGCTGGATCATACATTGTTCGATCTGGACATTGCGGCTGTGCGATACGAAAACCCCGTCGGGAACGGCATCGAACAATTGGCTGCTGGTGAGGGTCACCTCGCGAGATTCAATGATCTCGACGGCAGCTCGGCGACCTTCCACGGGACCGGCGACTTGCAACTGGACAGCCGACAGGATCACTCCGCGACAGCGGCGGATGGTGATCCCGTTGCCCGCCGCTTCGCGATAATCCGGATTGTTGTCGATCGAGTTGGCCGCGAACACGACATGGCGGCTGTCCTCCAGCAGCAGATTCCGATCGTTCCCGCGGATGAACGAGTTGCCGGTGATGGTAAACCCTCGTCCGCTGGTGATATGGATGTTGATGGTCTGGTTGCTGATATGATTTCCCGTGATGCTCCAAAGACCGACTTTATTTTCCGTGTCGGGGTTTCCGATCCAGCGGATGTTGGCCCCGCCGTCGGTAGGTACCGATTGGATGGTATTACTGGCGATCGTACCTTCGCGGACGCTGCCCTGCCGCGAGTCGATCCAGATATCCGCCGATTCTTCCGCGTTTCGATCATAGTTGTATTCGATGTCGTTCCCGGTGATCTGCAGGTTTCGGATGCTGCTGGCAATCGAACGGATGCCGCCCTGGCGGCAGAAGCTGATGTGGCTGCCCTGGACGATGGCCTGGTGCAGATCGACTTGGTCCAACAGCAGGCCCACGCCCGAGCAATCGTACAGATGGCTGGCATCCAGGATGAAGTTTCGACTGCGTTGGCGCAGGATGATCCCGTGGCGCATGCGACGGATCATCGCACCGCGCACCACCGGTTGCAAGGTGTCCAGGAATTCGAGCCCGTCAGCTTCGGGATGAGCTCCCTCGATCACCAAGTTTTGGACCGTGGGCATCCGTTCGAGTCGGGAAACGTGGTCGCTGACCGTATCGGGTCCTGAGGTGCCTCGATGCGTTCCGAGGAATCGGAAAGCGGGGCCCGGGCCGGCCATCACGACGGTCCCGGTTCCGGCCTGGCCATCCAGGCTGATCGGCCCGGATTCGGCCAAGGGGATCTCGATGGTCTCGCTGATCCGAAACCGACCGCCGGCAAAGACCACCGCACCATTCGATTCGCCGATGGCCCGGCGAATCGCTTCGGTGTCGTCTGTCCGGCCATCACCTTGTGCGCCGAACCGCCGCACATCGGCCGCACAGATCCCCTGGGCTGCTGCGATCAGAAACACGAACAGGATCAGGGTTACAGCAAGTCCGGACCATCGGCTGGCGAAACCGTAAGGCCGGGGTAGCAGACCGGTCATGGTTGGGGCTCCTGTTGACTGGAATCGACCGCACCGAAACAGAGGATCGAGCCATCGTCGGTGCTCAGCAGCACGCGGCCACGGGCGGCGATTAACCCATCGAAGGCGGGTCGAGCCGACAGGGGATAATCGGCGATGGTCTGGCCATCGGTTGCGTGAACCACTCGCAAAACACCGCCCATCCTGCCATCCAACGCGGCCAGCGGATCCTGTTCGGGGACCACATCAGGCGGTCCGGCCAACAGCAGGTGTTCGCCTGCCAGCGCCATGGCTTCGACACGCACATCTACCCAGGAAGTCCATAGGGCCGGCGCGGATCGAGTGAAACCGGGGCCTTTATCCACGGCCGCGTCCTGATAGATGGTCCACCGCGTGTCTTCGGGCAACTCGATTTCCCAAGGGATCGGTTCCGGCTGACCCTCGCCGCGATAAAACAACGGTTCATTGTCGTTCCGGTCGGCAAAGACCAGGTACCCGCTGCCTGGGAACAGCATGGGGCTGTGGCGGTTGCGCGTCGTGTAGTGCTTGACCGTGTAAGTGTTTTCATCGTCGAATACCAGCATCTGCCCGCTCTTGGGCGCTTGCTGAGCGTAATGGAAACCGGGCCAGACGTACGAGTACATCCACCACGTCCGATTCCAGAAAGTATCGTCCAGAAAACCGCCCGTGGCGACCAGTCGCATCCCGGGCATGATCCGGTATTCCAGTTGATCGCCGCGCTGTGTGCCGACCAACTGAAGTCGTTCCGCGTCGGCTTCGACCAGTTCGCGATCCAATACGGTCCGCCCCATATACAGGTATTGCCCGTCGGTGGTCAATACGTCCGCCCGGTATCCATCTTTGTGGAACGGGTAGCTGGGCTGGCCGATATCGGGCCATGGACCTTCCAGGCGTGTTTCGTGGATCAGTTCACCGCTGGAAGGTTCGAGGGCGAATAGCGAGACGCCGCCGTCCAGAAATCCCGATCTTCCCGCTGTGCCGTAGACCAGTCCATTGAGCAGCAACAGGCTGCCGTGTACTGGCCAAGCGGATTCCAATCGATCGTAGGACACGATCTGACGATCCTCGGGCGCCGCGTGAAACCGCCAAGCCAGTTGGCCGTCGTCAGCGCGCAGGCAGTAAACGCTCCCATCGCGCGAGCCGAAGATGACCCATCCGTCGACCAACGTCGGCGGTGAATCGATACCGCCCGCCGCCGATCGACTCCACAATCGCTCCCCCGTCTTCAGGTCCAGGCAATGCACGGTGCCGGCATCTTTTTGAGCCACGAACGCTTTATCGTAGGCGACCACCGCTTGGGTAAGTCGCCCGCCCAGTTGGTGCGACCAGACCGTCTGCAGTTCCCCGGGGACATCCGCTGTCACCGAACCACCGCGATAAGCGTTCTGCCGATACGTCGGCCAATCCTCAGGCGTCACCTGGCGGGAAACGCTGGGCTGGCCGTACGCCGGGCCTTGTTCCCGACGCGGCCGTTGCGACGAGGGGACCGCGGCCGATCGCGAGGCGACCGCGAAGAATCCGTCCATCCTGACCGCCGGGTAGCAGAAGCATTGATGCGGTGGGACGTAAAACAGCCCGTTGGCCGGCAGCATGCCATGGATACAGGGTCCGCGAATCCAGTTGTGACGCGAGTGGTCGTCGTCGCACAAGTCCAGGAACTCGCTGCCTCGTTCGCCGCTGATCATAAAGTTCGGGGTGGCTTTATCCGCGTAGCAACGGCGATGATGGCCCGATTCCAACACCTGATCCAGCTCCATCGTCTGCACGACTTCTCCGGTACGAAGGTCTCGCGCGTGAAAATGAGGTCGGCCATACCAGACGCGATCGTCCACAACGAACAGATCCGGAGCTCGACCGCGGCTCTGCACCCCGGGACTCTTCCAACGGACTTCTCCGTCTTGGGCACACAACGCCCAGACCGTTTGAGATTG